>JBGTJT010000383.1:0-2744 GCA_041744995.1 Pirellulales bacterium
GTTGTCGTTCATCGCCTGAATGACCCAGTCGCGATAGGGCCAGATCACCCGCTCCGGATCTTGCGCGTAGCCGGCGCTGTCGGCATAGCGGGCCAGATCGAGCCACACCCGGCCCCAGCGTTCGCCGTAGCCGGGCGAGGCAAGCAGCCGGTCGACCACCTTTTCGTAGGCGTCCGGCGAAGTGTCGGCGGCGAAGGCGTCGGCCTCTTCCGGCGTCGGCGGCAGGCCCGTCAGATCGAGCGACAGCCGCCGAATCAGCGTGTAGCGGTCGGCCGATGCGGTCGGCGTCAGCCCCTCTTGGGTCAATCTTCGCAGCACGAACTGGTCGATCTCATTCCGCGGCCATTCGCCGACCGGCTTCACCTGCGGCGGCTCGGGTTTCTCCACCCGAGTGAACGACCAGTGCGGCTGGTACTCGCCCCCCTCGGCGATCCACTGTTTGAACTTGGCGATCTGCTCGGCGGTAAGCTGCTTGCCGAAGTCGGCCGGCGGCATGCGGGTGAACTCGTCGTCGCTGCTGATCCGCGCGATCAATTCGCTTTCGTCCGGCTTGCCGGGCACGATGGCCGCCTCGCCGCTGTCGGCCTCGGCCCGGGCGCCCTCTTGCAGGTCGAGCCGCAGGCCGCTTTCGCGGGTCTCTTCGTCGGGGCCGTGGCAATTGAAGCAGGAGGCGGACAGGATCGGCCGGATGTCGCGTTGAAAATCAACCGGCTCGGCGGCCGGCGCGTGGCCCGCGGCGAGCGAGGCGATCAAGATGAATGAGGCGGCGCCGACCAACCGGCCCCAGCTATGCAATGTCATGCCTGACTCCAAAGCGGCAGCGTGGCAATCGAGCGCGCCAGGTGGGACCCTCCACCAGGAGGTGCGGCGCGAACTAGCGATGTTAAGCTTTTAGCATAACCGGTGATCGGCCAGGGTGTCAAGCAAAACGGTAGCCGGCAATCGATGGCAACTTGTTGATAGATATCAGGTTGCGCCTTCGCGCGTCGCCTGCAGCGCATTGTTCGGCGAAAATGTCGTGGCCGAACGTCATCAGGCAACGATGCACAGAGCGACATACGGAACCAAGTTGAACAGCAGTAATCCTATCTTGTAAACAGACATACTCGCGTAGTGAATGGTGTTGAACCGATCAGGAGAAAGCTGAAACCATCTGCCGTGTAAGCGTTGAATCCAATCGCGCGCGAGGATGAAGAATAGAAACCACACCAGCAATATTCCGTAGTTGATAACCGTACACCACAAGAGGAAGTTGCGCAGGACTTCAAGACTCATTTTTTTCTCCTCCGCTCGACCGCTGAACGACGGCGATCAACGGGCCGCCGGGGAAGATTCTCCATTTGAAACCGCGTTGTCGGCGGCTTCGTGTGCATCGCATTGTTCTGCCTTCGTGCCGGGGTCGATGATGCGATGCGCGACGTCGGGCCGACGTTCATTGATCATTGCAATCAATTTTCGGATGTCGTGACCGGCGGCGGCCGACATTGCGTGTCGAACGCGCCGGACCTCGCTATAGCTATCCATCACGCAATGTCCTCATTCAGTAGTTCGAGCGGAGTCACCAATGCGGGATTCCCCAATCCCAGTATACCATTTACGCGTCGGATGTGTCCAAATTTGTTGGCATTGGCAATGTGCCGACAATTCCACGTCACGAGGAAATCACAGCGGTGAAAGGAGGCTACGGCCAAATGAAGAGCGTCACCACCCGGATCGTTTGGCATGACGTGGTTTGCGATATACGCTTCAACCGCTTCGGCCACCGAGTCATTGAGGTCAAGTAGCGGAAAACGCGATGCCAGTTCGAGCATTTCCGATTTGTGCGGGAAGTCTCCGGCATTGAGTTCGCTTTCGACAGCAACGCTCGTAACGAGGTCGTCGGAAGTGGGCAATGCCGCGTCAAGCCAACGACGCGACCAGTTTTGGCGCGCTACCATCTCCGGCTCCGGTCGAGCGTTGAAGTAGAAGCTAACTACGGTCGTTTCGATGTAGATTCTCGCCATCGGCAGGGGCTCTCGCAATTAACGGCAGAACGGCAGCGTTCACTTTTCTGCCGGCCCGTCGATTCGCGCTTTTGTTGGCTGCCTACTTCTCCGGGGCGGCATCGTCGTCGTCGTCCAGATCAGAAAACAAATCGCGCTGCACCGGCTCGCGGCCGGCGCTGAGCGACTTGCGCCACGACTCGGGCACGTCGAGCGCGCCGGACGCCCGCAGCTCCTGAGCCGAGATCAGATGCGGTCCCTTGCTCGGATCAGGACCTTCGAGATCGTCGAGGAAATGTTCCCAGTATTCGGGACCAAGGTCCGAGGGCGTTCCGTAGACGGGGCCATACCCGCCCAGTTCAAGTTCGGAATCCGATGGTTGATCCGTCACAAATCGTCTCCAAAAGTTGCGCTTGCGCCGGCTCCATGTCGACGAGCATTGCTAGAACATTCAACACGTTGATCAACTCGGTGGTGTACTCGGCCAGCCAGTGGTCGGGCTGGATGTCGCCGAGTTTGGAAGGCGGCCGGCGGCCGGCGGTCGCCGATAATCGGCCGTCCACGGTCTTTCTTACGATAGCTGAACCACTGCGTCAACACCCTCTTGCCGGGGCCGTAGGCCTTGTCTTTACCCACAATTTTGTGATTGTAAGGCGAGGGTTGCTCCTCGCACGAGCATGTTGAGATGTTCCCAGCCGCGCCAGATAGTGATCCAGCCCGGTTCTCCGTCACTCTTGCGGCCGAGGAAGCCGCCGAGTTTGG
>JBGTJT010000384.1:0-2733 GCA_041744995.1 Pirellulales bacterium
GCGGGCATCGCCCGAAGGTCTATATCTCGGGCCTGATGCCGCGCCGCGACGGGCTGCCGGGGTTTGAGCCGCGGCAGGATCAGATCAACGAAGGCTACACGGTCGACATCAGCCCGTTGATCTCGCTGGACGGACATTCGATCGACGCGATCGTCAAATGCAGTATCGATCAGGTGGAGAAGATGGTGCCCGTCGAGATGGAAATGCCGGGGCATTCCGGCCAGTCGCAATGGATCAACGTCGAGGTGCCCCAGATGACCAGCAATCGGCTGCAGGAGCGATTTCGCTGGCCAACCGACAAGGTGCTTTTGGTCAGCCTGGGCGTGGTGGCCAGCCCGGTGCCGTCGGCCAAACTGCCCATTCCGCTGCCGCTGGGCAACGGCCCGGCGCGTGCCGACGCCTTGCTGTTCTTGGAGAGCAAGGGCAACATGGATGCATCGGCGCCCGACCGCTCCGCCGGCCGTTCGCTCAATGTGAGGGGACGGTATTAGGTGGTGGTTTCCGCCAGCCGCGGTCTTTTCTAACCTTTGAGGCTGCTCCTACGTGCTTGATGATCCCGGTCTCTACCGGGGAGCGTCGGTTTGTCCGATCAGGGAGCGCGACAAGTATGCTGGCTCGGCTCGACTCGGTTTGCCGGCCTAGTTAGAATAGCTCGTCTTTGGTGTTGAGTAGCGATCGAGTTAACAAGTTCCCTTGACGAGCAGATATCAGCATGGCGGCAGAAATGCTTTCGCGACGCGTTGCGATTACCGGTTTTGGCTTGATCTCTCCGTTGGGCAACAGCGTTGACGCGCTGTGGCAGTCAATCGCCGCCGGCCGTAGCGGCGTGGCGGAATTGGAGGGGATCGACTCGACAGGTATTCCCACGACCTACGCCGCCGCGGCCCGAGATTTTACCGGCAGCATCGACGATTTTGGCGAACTGGAGAAGCAGCAGAGCAAGCAGATTCGCAAGGGCCTGAAGATCATGTGCCGCGAATCCCAAATGGGAGTCGCCTCGGCCCAATTAGCGCTGAGCGACGCGGGACTGAAGGTGGGCCAGATGGATCCCGAGCGGTCCGGCTGCCTGTTCGGCAGCGACTACATGGTCACGCTGCCAGAAGACTTCACCGCCGGCATCAAGCAATGTCTTGACGAACAGGGCAAATTCCATTTCGACCGTTGGGCCAAAGACGGCCTGCCGCGCGTCACGCCCTTGTGGCTGTTGTTGTATCTGCCCAACATGCCGGCCAGTCACGTGGCGATCTATAACGATCTGCGAGGACCGAACAATTCGATCACCGAGCGGGAAGCGTCCGGCAACCTGGCAATCGGCGAAGCCTTTTTCACGATCAGCCGCGGCAGCGCCGATGTGCTGGTTGCCGGAGCGACCGGTACCCGCATCCATCCAATGAAGTTCGCCCACGCGTTACTGCAGGAGGAGATTGCCAACGGCGAATTCCCTCCCGAGCGGGCTTGCCGTCCGTTCGACAAGAACCGTAGCGGCGCTGTGCTCGGCGAAGGTTCCGCGGCGATGGTGCTGGAGGAGTTCGCCCACGCCGAAAAGCGCGGCGCAACGATCCATGGCGAAGTGATCGGTCGCAGTTCGTCGGCGGTGGCCGACGTCGATTCGCGGCCCAACGTGACCGCGGCCTTGATCAATGCGATGCGGGGCACGCTCCGCGATGCGAAGCTCAAGCCGGAAGAGATCGGGCACATCCACGCCCATGGCATCAGCACCCGCGACGGCGATCGGTCGGAAGCGGCGGCGATCACCGCGGTGTTTGGCGAGTCGAAATGCCCGGTGGTGGCGGCCAAGAGTTACTTCGGCAACTTGGGTGCCGGCAGCGGCGTGACCGAACTGATCGCCAGCATTCGCGCGCTCGAGGAAGGACACCTGTTTCCCATCCTCAACTACGAGACGCCCGACCCGGAAGCACCCATCCTGGCGGCCACCGCCGACACACCCTCGGGCGCCGCGGTGATGAATCTCAGCGTCACGCCGCAAGGCCAAGCGAGCTGCGTGATCGTCCGCGCGGTGCGATGAGGGGGCAGGGATCAGGGTTCAGGGTTTAGGGTTTAGGTCTTACCGCAACCCTTCTCCCTCGGAGAGAAGGTGGCCGAAGGCCGGATGAGGGCGGCGGTGCTAGTTCGCCATGCCTTTACCGACGCCCTAAAGTGGCATAGCCAACGAGCGGCGCTGCCCTCATCCGTCTGCTGCTAGTGGTTGATATCAGTACCGCAACCCGTGCTTGAACCTGCAAGTCGCCGCGGCTAATCTTATCCCGTAAACGACGTTTTCATCGGCGTTTGGGTCGCTTGACACCCTTCTGCTAGACGGCTAGACTTAACCGATTACAGCTAACAGTAAAGTATGATTTCCCAAGGGTTTCGCTCGGCAGGAGCGGCCCGATTCGGTTACCGCACGAGAGCGGAGCAGGTACGCCAGAGCATGAATGCGTCGGAAGTGCTGCGGATCGTGGATGCGATTCACCGCGATAAAAATATCGATAAAGAGATCGTTTTTGATGCGATCGAGCAAGCGCTCATCTCCGCGGCTAAAAAGCATTATGGAGACGAGGAAGATATTGTCGTTGCCATCGATCGCGAAGACGGTTCGATCAGCGGCACCCACAATGGGGCGCCGCTCGATTCGGAAGAAACCGTCGGCCGCATCGGAGCGCAGACCGCCAAGCAGGTGATCATCCAGAAGATCCGCGAAGCGGAGCGGGACGCGTTGTACGAAGAGTACGA
>JBGTJT010000385.1:0-2144 GCA_041744995.1 Pirellulales bacterium
GATCGCGGCGGGCGGACCCGCAATACTGCCCGCCGCAAACTATGGAGAATTCGATATGAAAGCGTTGTGTTTGGGAGTGGCCGTGGCGCTGGTGGGGCTGCTCGCCCCGGCGTCGATGGCCCAACACTGCGGGTCCGCGGCGGCCGACGGCTGCTGCGATCCCTGCGGCAATGGCTGCGGCGTGCAAAAAGTTTGCCGCCTGGTCAAGACCACCAAGAAGATCACCGTAATCTGCTGGGGATGCAAGACGAAAGAGATTTGCATTCCTTGCCGCAGCACCAAGGGCTGCACGCACGAAGAATCGGTCAAGTGCGGCGCCTGTAGCTGCGACGGCTGCGACAAGGGGGGCAACTGCTGTGTCCGCTGGACCGACTGGTTCCCCGGCGGCGCCAAGCAGAAGTGCGTCAAGCAGCTTGTGAAGTACGAAGTGGTCAAGGAAGTACCTTCCTGGAAGTGGGAAGTGGTTGAAGTCTGCGGCAATGGCTGCTGCGGGGCTGGTTGCGCGGGCGGTCCGAGCTGCGGATGCGCCTCGGCCGAGCGAGGCCGGAGCGCCCAACTCGTTTCGTTCAACGAGTAGTCTGGGGAGGGTTTTGAGGATCGTGTCGCGGCCAGCCGGCCTCAGCACGCCTCGATAGGTAGATTGACCCCCGGCATGCGAAATGCGTGCCGGGGGTTTTTTTGGTGTCAGGGGCTGTGAAAAAATCGGCCTCAAACATCAGCCGGTGGGCGCTAGCCCCCGGTTAGCGCCGAAAAACCGGCCGCTAGCGCGGTTCGGCTGATGTTGTGGTAGCGATCCCCTGCGTCGATTCAATTTTTTCACAGCCTCTCAGGCTTGCCCATTTGGGCCGTCGCCCCGGCAGGCACGTCAGTTCGGCGGTCTTGAGCATGGTTCCAATCCCCGGCTCGGTGGTATAATAGCCGTAGATGCATCACGCTTAGACCATGCCTTCCGGAACCCATTATGGCTCGCAGAAACGACATCGATCCGATCCTCGACAAATGGGCCTATGTGCCGGGCGAGATCTCCGCCCGTCTGGTCAAGGCGACCGACGGCCGGCAGGTTGTGCAGATGAGGATCGAAATGGGCGTGTTGCAGATGGAGATCAGCGGCCGCCCCGACGGGGAGCAGCCGGAGGGCTTCGAGTCGGTACTCGATTATCTTCGCAGCCGGGAGTTGCTCGACGGAACCAACTTCTCGTTGGACGTCGACCAGTGTATCGCAGCCGACCGCGAGTTCGTGCAGTATTATCATCGCCGTATGTGCTGGTTGGCGTTGCGAGATTTTGAGCGGGCCACGGCCGACGCCGATCATACGCTGGCGCTGATGGATTTCTGCACGGAACACTCTCCCGACGAAGAGTGGACCATGTCGCACGAACAATACCGCCCGTTCGTGCTGTTCCACCGCACGCAAGCGGCCGCCCTATCTCAGTTGGAAGCGGCGGGGCCGGAGGCGGCCATCGAACAGATCAGCGACGGTCTGGGGCGATTCCGCCAACTGTTTGTCGAATACGACTTGGAGGAGCATATCGACGAGGACGAACTCGTCGGCCGCCTCGAAGAACTGCAAGCCTCGATCCGCGAGCATTACGACGTCGGCCGCACACTGCCCGAGCAACTGCGAGACGCGGTTAGCGCGGAAGACTACGAACTGGCCGCCAAACTACGCGACAAGATGGCCAAGCAAGACTTCAGCCCGCCCGCCGGCAGCAACGGCCGCAGCCGAAGACGGTCGTAGAACGGCAGGCTTGAGGCTGGAGGCGGCAGGCTTGAGGCGATAAGGATCGTGCGTGCGCAATAGCGGAATGGCAGCGCAGTTCGCCGAGAGTCCCGACAGCGTGTAGCCGAACACGCGTAGAGTTCCGAGCGTTCCGATGGCGGCAAGGCGAATTCCAGCTATCACCCGCGCGATTCTTACAAATACCTTGCAAGTTTGACTTGCCATCGATGCTAGCGGCGCGATGCTGAAGGCATCAAATGCGGCTTATGTATCGCTTGTCTCGATTTCGCGGGGTGATTTCGTGACGATGGCACGCCGGATGCATTTACTGGCAAACGGCGTTGGGCCTACTGCCCCATGCGTTGTTTGATTCGCTCGCAGTTCGGCAATCGCCGCCGGGTACGCAGGGGTTGCCCGGTCTTAT
>JBGTJT010000386.1:0-4418 GCA_041744995.1 Pirellulales bacterium
CGCGGCGATCTGGGCGCCGGCGGAACCGACGCTAGCCGTCGAGACGGAGTTGGCCGACTTCGATCAGTACGAGGTACGCGTCTACGACGTCCATCGCGGCCGACGTTTGGTGGCCGCGATCGAAATCATTAGCCCTGGGAACAAGGACCGCGCCGAGAACCGCAATCAGTTCACGGCGAAATGCGCCGCGCTGCTGCGACAAGGCGTGTCGCTGGTTCTGGTCGACTTAGTCACAGCAAGGGATTTCAACCTGTACGCTGAATTGCTGCAACTGTTTGGCGAACGAGACCCGGACTTGGGCGACCATCCGCCGGCCACCTATGCGGCGGCGTGCCGCTGGCGTCCGCGCGACGCCGGTCGCTGGCTGGAGGTTTGGAATCATTCCTTGGTGCTTGGCCGACCGCTACCGTGCCTGCCGCTGTGGCTGACTGAGAACCTGGCCATCCCGCTCGATCTGGAAGCCAGCTATCAGCAAACCTGCCGGGATCTGCGCATCGCTTGAGCGAGCAACGGCGAACCGTCAAATAGTCGCTGTCGGCCCGACTTCCATTCCGCCCGCGGGCGCCTGGTACGCCGTTTGCTGCCCCGATGGATTGCTGTGCGCCGCTGGACGATGCCAAGCTGGTAAGTCGAAGCGTCGCTTAGAACCCGTCCCGGCCGACGAACAGAAAACGATTCCCCGGTGGAGATCGCTTGCCATGCTCGAACAGAACCGCGCCGTTTGGCTCGCGGACGCCCCGCGTAGTGATTATCCGCCACTTTCGCGTCAGGTAGAGGTCGACGTGGCCGTGGTCGGCGGCGGCATCACGGGGCTGTCGACCGCGCTGGCCTTGCAACGAGCAGGAAAGACCGTGGCGGTAGTGGAATCGGATCGAATAGGCTGCGGCGTGACGGGGGCTTCCACGGCGAAAGTGACCTCTCTGCATGGCAAGATCTATTCGCAACTGGAGGAGAAGTTTGATCGACACGTCGCGCGGATTTATGCCGACGCCAACGAGTATGGACTCGCTCAAATCGCGGCCTTTTCCGAGGAGGCCAAGGCGCTCGGTTTCGACTGCAACTTTCAACGGCAACCGGCGGTGACCTACACACTCGATCCCCGCCGCGTCGACGAGTTACATGAAGAGACGGAGGCGGCGGTGCGGGCGAGATTGGACGCCTCCTTTACCACCGAGACGCAACTGCCGTTCCCGGTCGCAGGGGCCGTTCGCCTGGATAATCAGGCACAATTCCAGCCCTACCATTATTGCCTGGCGTTGGCGGCGGCCATCGCCAACGGCGGCGGACAGATTTTCGAGATGACCCGAGTCCTGGACGTCGACGGCGGATCGAACGAAGAGCCATCCCAGGTGCAAGCCCAGGCGGCCGACGTCCGCGCGCGGCACGTCGTCATCGCCACGCTGCTGCCGTTTCTCGATCGCGGAGGGTTCTTCGCCCGAGCGCATGCCAGCCGGTCATACGGAATTGCGGTGACGCTGAAAGGTACGGCGGGCGAAGGGATGTACATCGGCATCGACGAACCGGTCTACTCCACGCGGCGCATCGACGATGGCAATCGGATGATCGTTGTTGGCCAGCAGCACAAGGTAGGGCAGGACGATGACACTCGCCGGCGATACGCGGCACTGGAGCAATGGACGGGAGAGCGGTTCTCTGTGGTTTCGGTTGATCACCGCTGGTCCGCCCAGGATTTCATTTCGGCCGACTCGCTGCCGTATATCGGCCCGCTGCCGCTGGGCGGGAGCCGGCTTTGGACGGCGACCGGATTTAACAAGTGGGGACTGACCACGGCCGCCTTCGCGGCAAACATTCTGACCGACTTGATCCAAGGTCGCGACAATCCGTGGGCCGCAACATTCTCACCAACGCGCGTCGACGTACTCGCCTCGGCCAAGTCGATGATTGGTGAAAACCTCAATGTGGCCAAGCGATTTATCGGCGATCGACTGCGGTCGCTGTCCGGCACCGATTTGCACGCGTTGAAACGCGGCGAGGGCGCAATTGTCAACGGCAACGGGGAGCGACTGGCCGCCTACCGCGACGATGCCGGCGCGGTGCATGCTTGTTCTCCCATCTGCACGCACATGGGCTGTTACGTGCAATGGAACTCGGCCGAGCAATCGTGGGACTGCCCCTGCCACGGCTCGCGGTTCGATTATCAGGGGCAGATATTGCAGGGGCCGGCGGTGCGGCCGTTAGAGGCCAAACAGATACCTGGCGAAACCAACTCGACCACGCCAGCACCGGATTCGTGAAGCATGCGAGAGTTGCGGTTGTTAAGCTTGCGCCTCTTTCGTTAGCTGGCCCGGCTTGGGATCGCCTAGCCGATCCTGGATATACAGCATTTGTACGAGCACCATCATCGCCACGGTCAGCGGCGCCGCCATCATCGCGCCGATCACGCCCAGCAGGACCGCCATGAGTAGCTGCACGAAAATGACCAACGCCGGCGGCAGCGAAACTTCGATTTGTTGAACGATCGGCGTGATGAGATAGCTTTCCACTGCTTGCAGTGCGATGTTGAACACGATCACGTACACCGCCGTATCGGTTCCTATCTGCAACGCCAACAAAACCTGGGGTATTGCCGCCACGACGGGACCGAGGTTGGGAATGAACGTCAGCAATGCGGCGACGACGCCCAACGGAATCGCCAGCGGCACCCCGAGCAGCGACAATCCCACGGCAGTGAAAACGCCCACGATGGCCATCGAGATCAGACGGCCGACGATCCAGCGCGTCAGTGCATTGCGGAGCGTTTGCAAAACCTCGTCGGCCCGGTTTCGGCGGGACGGCGGAACCAACTTGACCAGTCCTCGACGGTACAACTCCGGATCGAACGCCACATAGACTCCGACGAAGAATATCACCAGCAGGCCGGTGACGTTCCAGGCGATCGATTGCAGTCCACTCCAGATATGCGGCGTCCACTGCTGTACGCCTGCGGAGTCTCCTTCTTGGTCCGAGGCATATTCAATCAACTGCTTGCCCCACTCAGTTTGGCGCAGATGGCGTTCGGCGTCCCCCACGGCCGAATCGAGTTCCGACCACAATGCCGAGGCCTGTTGGGCCAGTTGCCCGCCGAGATACCAGGCGCCGCCGATCACGACCGCGACAAGCACTACGAGCACGGCGGTATAAGACCAGGCATACGGCAACCTCGTCCACCGGCTCGTCCAGTGACACACTCCGTTGAGAAGAATACCGAACAGGGCGCCCGCGAACAGCAACAGCAGCACGCTGACGGTGACGATTAGCAAATCCAGCACCGCCAAAATTAGTCCAACCAGGATGCTGGCCAAAATGACGCGCCATACGGTGTTAGAATGGTTCACTAGGGACTCCAAGCCGCGAAATGGGGGGATGTGAAGGGAAATTAAGCAAATTCCATTCCGATCTGTCACGAACGGCGCCCCGGCGACATAGTGAGATAGTGAGCAATCGGAGGAGACGCCGTGCATCGACAACAAGAATTCGCCCAGATCGTGCTCGCCCACCAGGCGCAATTGCGGATGTTTGTTCGCATGCTGGGCGTGGCGCCGCACGCAGTCGACGACCTGGCCCAGGACGTGTTCGTTGTTGCCTACCAGCGGTGGGATACGCTCGATACGGCGGAGAATGCGGCCAAATGGTTGCGCGGGATTGCCCGCAACCTGGTCCGCAACGAGCTGCGAAAGCAATCGCGGCGGCAACGGATTCTTAATACCGCTTTGACCGAATCGTTGATGCAAGTGGAAGACCCGCGGTCCGACGACTGGCAGGAGGAGGCTGGCTGGCTGGACGCCTTGAGGGCCTGTCTTGCCAAGTTGCCGCCGCAAAGCCGCGAGTTGGTGGCCGCGCGCTACGAACGAGACGCCGCCTCGGGCGAGTTGGCCGAAGAGCTGGGAACCACCGCCGACGCAGTGCGGCAATCCTTGTTGCGAATCCGGCGGCAATTGAAGACATGTATTGAGGGTCAACTGGGGGAGACACGGGAATGAACCGCAAGGCATTTGACATTCTGTTGGCGAAGATGCTCGATGGGTCGATTCAAGAGGATGAGTTGGAGTTGCTGGTGCGCGAGGCGACCCAAGACGAGCAACTGCAAACGGCCTTGCGCGAACAGATCCGCATCGACGAGGGCGTGCGGCTGTTGCAACAAGAGTCTTGCGGCGGGCCGACTTTCGCCGAAGGGGTCGCCGCGCGACTCACCGCCGACGCCGACCGTTTCGAGTTTCTCCACCGGGTGCTTGATCGGACCGATGAGCGGACCCAGCGAACCTTGTTTCGCCGGGTTGCGGTGGTCGCCGGCCTGCTAACTTGCACTGCGGCCTTGCTGCTGGCGGCGATCTGGCTGAACGGACCGCGGCAATCGCCGACGCAACTCGCAGCCCAGCGGATCGTCACTCCGCCGCCGCCACTACAGGTCGAACCGCGCG
>JBGTJT010000387.1:0-6075 GCA_041744995.1 Pirellulales bacterium
GCGGGCCGACGCCTTCGCCGCCGACGGCGTCTGCCAGGTGCGCTGCCTGGGGGCCAACCAACAGGCCGGAGCGGCCGACCTGGCGAAGTTTCGCGCCGGCCAAATCGTCATCGGCAGTTGCGATCCACTGGGGGCGGCCGACAGCGCCCGGCAACTGACCGAGACGGGCGTCACGCTGTTTGCGCTGGAATTGATTCCCCGCATCACCCGCGCCCAAAGCATGGACGTTCTCTCCTCGATGGCCACGGTGGCGGGTTACCGAGCCGTGTTGCTGGCCGCCATCGCACTGCCGAAAATGTTCCCTATGATGATGACCGCCGCCGGCACCGTCACGGCGGCCAAGGTGTTCATCATCGGCGCCGGCGTCGCCGGGCTGCAAGCGATTGCCTCCAGCCGAAAATTGGGCGGCGTGGTGCAGGCCTACGATCTGCGGCCCGCCGTGAAGGAGCAAGTGCAAAGCTTGGGGGCCAAGTTCGTGGAGCTTGACCTGGAAACCTCCGACGCCGAGGGCAAGGGAGGCTACGCCAAAGCGATGGACGAGGAGTTCTACCGCAAGCAGCGCGAGCAGTTGGCCAACGTGGTCGCCGATTGCGACGTGGTGATTACCACCGCCGCGGTACCGGGCCGCAAGTCGCCGGTGCTGGTCACCGAGGAAGCCGTGCGGCGGATGCGCCCCGGCTCGGTGATCGTCGACCTGGCGGCCGAACGAGGCGGCAACTGCGTGCTGAGCAAACCGGACCAAACCGTGGTTGCCCACGGCGTGACCATCCTCGGACCGACCAATCTGCCGGCCGAAGTGCCGTACCACGCCAGTCAGATGTTCTCCAAGAATCTGGCTACTTTCCTGCTGCATCTGGTTCACGACGGCGAGCTGAAACTCGACCTGCAAGACGAAATCACCCGCGAAACACTCGTCGGCCGCGACGGCCAACTTACGCACCCCCGGCTCCGCGAGCTACTCGACCTGCCGCCGCCGGCCGCCGCGGAAACGGATGGCGAGTGAAATACCAGCACGCAGCGCAGCATCAGCGGTCATTAGCGATCAAAACGAGAGACTCATGAAGAATCAAGACAATGTTTGCGTGACACTCGGCCTGGCGCCGAGCT
Organism: Pirellulales bacterium; assembly: GCA_041744995.1. Taxonomy (GTDB): domain Bacteria; phylum Planctomycetota; class Planctomycetia; order Pirellulales; family UBA7805; genus JBBDLY01. The sequence continues at coordinate 1,108 of JBGTJT010000387.1, forward strand.
TTGGGTTTGGCGATCGCATTGGGCTGGCCACGCCGGGGCATGTAGCGGCCATGCAGGAAGCGGGGACCGGGATTGAGCCGATTTTTCCGCAACAGTCGATTCGCGAAATGGCCCGCACCCGCCGCCAGCCGGAGGACGTGATGCGCGACGCCATTGGCGGCATGCGGCAGGCGGGCTGGTCCGGCCGCACCGGCGCCGACGCCGACCACCTCAAAACCCCGGAAGACGTCGATCGCACGGCGGTCGCCGGGTTCACCTTCTTTACCATCGATCCCTCTGACCATGTGGACGAGCACGCCGACGGCTACGACGAAGCCACGCTCCGCGAGAAGTTCGTCGCCGTCCGCGACCGCATCGACTGGTTCGACAACTATCTCGACAAAGAAATCAAACTGCCGACGGCCACCGTCATTCGCTTTACCGAAGAAGCCTGCATGCGGTGCGCCGTGAAATATGGTCCGGCGATTCTGCACGCCACGCAACTGGCCGGGCACATCAAGCAGGTGCAGGAATCGGCGGGCCGCGATTATGAGATCGAGTTGAGCGTCGACGAAACGGAACAACCGACCACGCTGGCCGAGCACTACATCATCGCCGACCAGTGCCTCAGCCGCGGCATGAAGTTGGTCAGCCTGGCGCCGCGGTTTATTGGCGATTTTGAGAAGGGGGTCGACTTCAAAGGGGGTCTGGCCGCCCTGGATGCATCGCTCACCGACCATGCGTCTGTTGCAGAGAAGCTGGGGCCGTACAAGCTAAGCCTGCACTCCGGCTCCGACAAGCTGTCGATGTATCCGCTGCTGGCCAGGGCGACCGGCGGCAAGTTCCACGTCAAGACGGCCGGCACCAGCTATCTGGAGGCGCTGCGGGTGGTCGCCCGGCATGACGAGGCGCTCTTTCGAAACATTGTCACCTTCTGCCGTTCGCGGTACGAGACGGACAAAGCGACCTACCATGTCTCGGCAACGCTCGCCGGCGTGCCCGCGGCGGACGACGTGACCGACGCGGTCAGGCTGGAACAGCTCTATCTGGAACGCTGGTCGGACGTGCCCGAGGGGAACGGGTTCACCGAACCGGGCCGGCAGATTCTGCACTGCACATTCGGTTCGGTGCTGACCAGCGACGAGTTTGGTCCCGCCGTGCGCAGCGTACTCGAAGCCCATCCAGACACGTACACCGAAGTTCTCAAAGATCACTTCAGCCGCCACCTGCGTGCTTTGGCGGCAGGCTTATGATGCAGAGTGAATCAATTTGGAACAGAAGGGAACTGAGGGAACAAAGTAGCGTCGCTCTGTTTACTTCGTCCGCTCAGTTTCCAAAGATATTATCGTACTTGTCTCCATCATACTGCTGAGGAATGATTATGCTCAAACATCGACTGATTCATCCCGAGATCAACGCCGTACTTGGCGCGGCAGGGCATCATGCCAAGGTGTTGATCGCCGACGGCAACTATCCCGCCTCGTCCAAGATCGGGCCGAACGCCGTATTGGTTCACATGAACCTCACGCCGGGCGTGTTGACCTGCAACCAGGTGTTGCAGGCGGTGCTCTCGGCCGTGCCGGTGGAAGCGGTCAACACGATGATGTACGAAACCACCGGTCAGTACGCGCTGAGCGAAGATCCGCCGGTATGGGCCGAGTATCGCGAAACCATGAAGGCGGCCGATCTCAAGCTCGAATTGGAACCGATTGAGAAATGGGACTTCTACGAAGCGGTCGCCACGGTCGACCACGTGTTGACGATTCAGACCGCCGATCAGCAACGCTTCGCCAACGTGCTGCTGACCATTGGCGTTAGGATGGACTAACATGCCCATCATCGACGCCCATCAACATTTCTGGCAGCTCGACAAGCCGTTCGAGTATGGCTGGCTCGATGCGCCAGACAAAGCGCCGATCCGGCGGAACTTTCTGCCGACAGACTTGGCGCCGCATCTGCAAGCCTGTGGCGTCGACTATAGCGTGTTCGTTCAAACCCAGCACAACCTGGACGAGAATCGCTGGGTGCTGCGGATGGCCGAGCGGTATGACTTCATCGCCGGCGTGGTCGGTTGGGTCAACTTGGCCAGTCCCGACTGCGAAGCCCAATTGTCCGAGTTTATCGAGCATTCCAAGTTCGTCGGCATTCGGCACGTGACGCACGATGAGCCGGACGACGATTTCATCATTCGCGAAGACGTGATACGAGGACTGCGGGTGCTTGAGAAACAGCAAGTCCCCTTCGATCTGCTGTTCTACGTGAAGCATCTGAAACACGCGGCGACCTTGGCGAGGCAGTTGCCCGAGTTGCCGCTGGTGATCGACCATCTCGCGAAACCGCGAATCAAGGACCAGGCAACCGAGGAGTGGTTGGGCGACTTCCGCGCGGCGGCGGAATTTCCTAATATCTATTGCAAGCTCTCCGGCATGGTCACCGAGGCGGACTGGAACAACTGGCGTCCGGCCAACCTGAAGCCGTATGTCGAAACGGCGTTGGAGCTGTTCGGTCCCCAGCGCTGCATGTACGGCTCGGATTGGCCCGTTTGCGAGTTGGCTGCCAGCTACGAACAGGTTTTCGAGGCACTGAAGGAGTGCCTCGGCGAATTGAGCGATACCGAACAACAAGCAATTTGGGGCGGAACCGCCGCCCGGTATTATGGACTTCAATTGGCGGAAACGAACGAATGAGCGATCTGTTTAATCTAGAAAATGAAACGGCTGTCGTGATCGGCGGCACCGGCGTACTGGGCGGCGGCATGGCGCTCGCCTTGGCCGACGCGGGAGCGAAAGTCGCCGTTCTAGGACGCAATGAAGAACGCGGTCAGGCTCGCGTCAAGGACATCGAAGCGGCTGGCGGAATCGCCATGTTCCACGCGGCTGACGCCATGAACAAGGATTCGCTCGCGGCCGCCCGCGACGCGATCATCAAAAAGTTCGGCCCGCCGACGATCCTAGTCAACGCCGCCGGCGGAAACCATCCCGACGCGACACTGCCGCCGGGCGCCGACTTTTGCCAGCTTCCGCTGGACGCATGGCAGACGGTGTTCGACCTCAACCTAGTCAGCGGCGTGCTGCTGCCGTGCCAGGTGTTCGGCGAGTCGATGCTTACCGCTGGCCGCGGCAGTATTATCAATATCGGCTCGATGGCCGGCATGTTGCCGTTGTCGCGAGTGGTGGCCTACTCGGCGGCCAAGGCCGCCGCGATTAACTTGACGAAGTTCCTCGCTCGCGAGTGGGCCACCCGCGGCATTCGCGTCAACGCGATCAGCCCCGGTTTCTTTCCAGCCGAGCAGAACATGCGGCTGCTGTTTAACGAAGACGGCAGCTACACGGAACGGGGCGGGCAGATCATCGGCCATACACCCATGGCTCGCTTCGGCGAAGCGGAAGAACTCGCCGGCGTGGTGGTGTGGCTGGCCGCCGAAAAGGCCTCGTCGTTCGTCACCGGACAGAACATCGTGGTGGACGGCGGCTTTTCGTCGGTTACGATCTAAATTAGAAATCCTAAGCTCCAAATCCTAAATCCTAAACAATGTTCGAAATCGGAATGACCAAAGCTCGATGGGGCACTGCGAGCGTTTCGAACGTTTCCTATTGAAACATTTGAATTTGTTTAGGATTTAGAAATTGGGATTTAGGATTTCTATCCCAACCCTCACATTACTCCAGTAGGAACTCCATCATGGCCCAACTCAATATCCGCAAAGATGACTGTCAATTCGATCTCGTATCCCTCGGCGCCTTGGTGCATCGGCTCGATCCGGGCGAGATCCCGTTTCGTCAGGCGCGTTCGTTTGAGATCCACGTCTCTGGCGGCGAGTACAACGTGGCGGCCAACCTGGCGAGTTGCTTTGGGCTGAACACGGCCGTCGCGACCGCCATGGTCGACAACCCGATCGGCGAGCTGATCGCGCGCCGCGTCCGCGAGATGGGTGTGACGCCGTTCTACAAGCACTTCGAGCACGACGGAGTCCGCGGGCCGAACATGGCCACCGTGTACAGCGACCGCGGCCGCGGAGTGCGGGCGCCGATCGTGTTCTACAATCGGGCCAACGAGGCGGGCGCGATGCTCAAGCCGGGCGACTTCGATTGGCAGAAGATTTTTGCCGGCGGCACGCGTTGGTTCCACTCCGGCGGTATCTTTGCCGCGCTCGGCGAATCGACCGCACCGCTGATCGCCGAGGGCATGCGGGCCGCACAGGCGGTCGGCGCGGTTACCTCGTTCGACTTGAACTACCGCGCCAAACTATGGAACACCATCGGCGGGCTGAAGCGCGGCCAGGAGATGATTCACAATATCGTCGAGCACGTCGACGCGCTGATCGGCAACGAGGAAGACCTGCAAAAGGGCCTCGGCCTGGCAGGCCAGGACGTCGAGAAGAAGACGAAGCTCGATCCCGACGCCTTCTTCACGATGATCGAACGGGCCGTGAAAAAGTATCCCAACGTCAAGTGCGTGGCTACCACGCTGCGGGAAGTGCATTCGACCAACCGCCACAGTTGGGCCGCCGTGCTATGGCTCGACGGCCAGCGGTACGTCAGTCCCACCACGGACCTCGACGTGCTCGATCGCATCGGCGGCGGCGACGGTTTCGCCTCGGGCCTGATCTACGGACTGCTCAACGGCCGCACCGCTGAAGAAGCACTCAAGCTAGGCTGGGCCCACGGCGCGCTGCTGACCACCTTCCCAGGCGACGTCTCGATGGCCAGCCTGGCAGAGGTAGAAGCCTTCGCCGAAGGCGGCTCAGCAAGAGTTCAGCGGTAGCGTAAGACGGCCCTCCGAGGCCGTCTGGCGAGAAACTTCAGTTTCGAGGCGTATTCCGGTTCCGACAGGCGCTGAGATGCCGCCGACGCGCCTGTGATGAGCCGCGGGTTATCGGGGGCAGAGAATCGCTTACTACCGGCAGACTCCTCGAAACATCGTTTCTCGTGCGACGGCTTCGGAGAGCCGTCGTACTTTATCAGCGGAGAGCCGTCTTACTTTGTCAGC
>JBGTJT010000388.1:0-1766 GCA_041744995.1 Pirellulales bacterium
CGTTCCCCAGCGGCCGGACGCAGCCAGCCGCAGCGAGGAGCCGGCTATTGAAGCGCCGCCGGTTGTCGGCGAAGCGGCTGCGCTGATCGAAACGCCCCCCAAACGGCGCGGCTACGTCGCCGATCGAGAACGCCGCTTCACGGTCTACTGGCTCGGGCTGGCGTTGTTTTTGGTCGCGGTGATCGGCTTTCTACCGGCGCGAGAGCATTTTGCGCTCGCCTCGGCCCCCTCCTGGGCGGTCATGGTGTGGTTTGTGACAGCGCTGCAGGTGGCCTACATCATCTACATGGTGAGCATCCCCGACTGGAGCACCACCTGGATCGCGATGCTGGTGTTCGCCGGTATCGCCGCCATGTACGGCTTTATGCTGGCGGTGGCGATCTGGACCGTCGGCAGCGAGGAACTCCGCTTCGGTCTGGAACCAGTCCGGGCGAACGTCGCCCGCTGGTGCGGCGGCATGCTGCTGTTGAGCTTCCTGGCGGCGTTCACTTGCGGCCGCATCAGCCACATGTGGCACAAGCGCTATCGGTATGTGGGCTGAAAGATTGTCCACAAGCTTAGTCAATGTCCGACAAACAAGGCGAAAACATGAAGAAAGTGCTCATCCTCTGTACGGGAAATTCCTGCCGTTCTCAAATGGCCGAGGCGTTGTGGGAGTCGCTCGGCGGAGGCGCATGGCGGGCCGAATCGGCCGGTTCCAAGCCGAGCGGCTACGTCCATCCGTTGGCGATTCGCGCGATGCAAGAGATCGATATTGATATCTCGGCGAACGAGAGCAAGTCGCTGGCGCAATTCGAGCGCGAGGACTTCGATCTGGTCGTGACCGTCTGCGACAACGCCCAGGAAGCGTGTCCGGTGTTCCCCGGCGCCAAGGAAACCCTGCACTGGCCGTTCGACGACCCGGCCGACGCCACCGGTAGCGACGAGGAACAGATGCCGGTTTTTCGCCGGGTGCGAGATGAGATCCGAGAGAAGATAGCCGCCTACTTGAAATGACGTCGATGATGAAATCGTTTCGCAAAATACTCACGTTCAATCTGCCCGCGCGGATGGCCTTTCAGCGGATCACCGACGAGGTCCAAGCGGCGGTCGCCGAGAGCGGCGTGACCGAGGGGCTGGTGCTGGTCAACGCCATGCACATCACCGCCAGTGTGTTCATCAACGACAACGAACCAGGGCTGCACCACGACTACAAGAAATGGCTGGAGCAGTTGGCCCCGTTCGACGCCTCGCCGCTGCGGTACCACCATAACAAGACGGGCGAAGACAACGCCGACGCCCACCTGAAGCGGCAAATCATGGGCCGCGAGGTGGTGGTGGCCATCACTGAAGGCAAACTCGACTTCGGCCCCTGGGAACAGATATTTTACGGCGAGTTCGACGGGAAACGGAGCAAGCGGGTATTGATTAAGGTGATTGGGGAGTAGACTTGCGAAACGATGGACGCAATGGAGCGAAAGAAGTAGTGATCTTACAACATGCAACTTCCACCTTCCAACATGCAACATGCAACATCCAACCTGCCACATGTCCAACTTCGACCCCTACGTCCACTGGCTGCAGATTGACACGCAACGCACGCCGTTGCACTATTACTCCTTGCTTGGGCTGGAGGACTTTTGCAGCGATCCGATCCGCATCGCCGAGGCGGCCGACGAACGGATGGGCCTGGTGCGGCAACACCAACTGGGCAAGCGGGCCGATATCTCGCAGCAGGTACTCAATCAACTTGCCGCGGCCAAGGTGACGCTGCTGGGGGCCGATTC
>JBGTJT010000389.1:0-10440 GCA_041744995.1 Pirellulales bacterium
AGTCCGCTACACGGCTTGCCAGGACGCCGACGCCATGACCGCCTTCAATGCGCTGGCTCGCAGTGAAGGCATCCTGCCGGCGCTGGAGAGTTCGCATGCGGTCAGCTACGGCATGAAGCTGGCCGCCGAACGGTCCGAGAACGAGGTCGTCGTGATCTGCCTCTCCGGCCGCGGAGACAAAGACGCCGCCGAAATCGCCCGCCTCCGCGGCGAAGATTATTGAAGGCTTTAAGGGTCCGCCAGCGCAGTTGGAACAGGAGGAAACGAAGAAAACGGAGAGATGCATTCTCTGTTGACTCTGATCCGCTCCGTTGCCTGAAGTGTCGACTGAAACTACAAGATGAATGCACGGCCACATTCGGTTGGGCGTTGACGCAAGGTGATACGACGAATCAACCGAGAACAAATTACATTAAACTCGCTATACTGCCTTCCGGCTCTGAGCATAACAACGATCACTTTGTTGGAGCGAACTGAGGGAAAAAGAGACAACTGAGAATTCTTTCCTTTGTTTTCTCTGTTTCCTCCTGTTCAAACTCCTGGGCCCATTCAATTTATTGCGACCATTCAAGCCCTGGCTTCGCTGCGCCGTCCTACTGGAACTGCCTGAATGAGAACCATCGATCAACTGTTTGCCGACCTCCGCGCCGCGGGCAAGAAGGCGTTTATGCCGTTTATCACGGCGGGCGATCCGAATCTTGAGTTCACGCGCCAATTGCTGTTGGAACTGCAACAGCGCGGTTGCCACTTGTGCGAGTTGGGCGTTCCCTACAGCGACCCAATCGCCGATGGGCCGGTGATTCAGGCCTCGTACACCAGGGCGCTCAATCAGCATATCAAGCTGAATCAAATACTCGGCATGCTCGAGGCGGCGGCGCCCAAGTTGACCATGCCGGTACTGACGATGGTTAGCTACGCCATTATCTATCGACGGGGATTGAACGAGTACATCGACGCCGTGAAACGAGCGGGCGTGTCGGGACTGATCGTGCCCGACCTGCCGGTCGAAGAGTCCGAGAAACTGGCCGGCGTCTGCCGCGCCGCCGAGATCAGTCTGGTGCAACTGATCACACCCACCACCAGCCGTCCGCGACAACGGCGGATTGCCGAGACGAGTACCGGATTTATCTACTATGTTTCGGTGGTCGGCATCACCGGCGAACGGACGAAACTGCCCGCGGAACTGGTTGACCACGTCGGCTGGCTGCGCGAGCAAACCGAACTGCCGATCTGTATTGGTTTTGGCATCAGTCAGCCGGAACATGTGCGGCAGTTGGCGCCGGTCGCCGACGGATTGATTGTCGGCAGCGCGATCGTCCGTCGCGTCGCCGAGTGCGATCACAAGCCGCCTCAACAAGTACTCGATGAGATCGGCACATACGCCCAGTCCCTGTTGGATGCGCTCGCATAGGACGTCCGGCAACGTCTCAAATGGCGGTTTTGGAGATGGTCCTGCTTTGCGCAAAAAAATCCAGCAGCGATCTAACTCCTTGCCGCATCTGCTAGTTATGCAATCCCGAACGCATCAACTGGCTTTGACCTGCCGCTCGATTCCTGTCTAAACTTGAAGTGAGACGGGCGGTGCAATGGTTCGCCGCCCGCGGGACAACCGTTGGGCGAGGAGGCTTACCCATGGAGCGACCTACGACCTTGCGACGTTTCTTCTCCGGTTTGGCGGAGTCGACCTTTCAAACCAGGCTGGGCGTGGCCGATCCGCCGCTGATCGATTACGTGGCGGAGTTGATGGTTCGGTTTGTGCGCAGCGACGCGGTCTACCGGGTGCGTGATCTGGGAGGCCGCCGGCTGGAGGAACTGGCCGACATGCTGATCGAGGCCAACCAGCGCGTCGGCGACGCCCGTCGCGAAGTGCATCGGCACGTCGGCGACTTCGCGTTGTTTTGGACCGGCGTCTATCCCGAGGCGCTCGAACGAAGGCAAGGCAAGCTTCGCAAGGATCAGTTGCTCGACTACACCGAGCAAGGCAAACGCGCCTATTACATCGCCAGCACGATTCCGGCCGACGAGAACGCGCCGCAGGGCGAAGTGCTGCAGCGGCTCAGCCAGCAGTTCGAGTTGTGCGCTTTCGGTCTGCGCGAACTTCGCAAGGAACTGGAAGCCCGCGACGGCGACGGCCCACCGCAAACGTTTCTGCTCAATTGAGGTGCTTAAAAGACAGTTCAAGAATAATTTCGGTGTTTGCGCGTTCTTGTTTGAACAGGAGGAAACGAAGAGAACAGAGAAATATTACTCCGTTGCCTCTCGTCTCCTTCGTTGTCTTGAATATCAGTTAGTTGACTCTCCGACGACGCGTGCCGCATCGACGGGTCTCAACTGTGATTGCTGACTCTTGCGTTCCATTTGAAAGAATGACCGAATGTGTTGGTCTTGACTGGAACCGGACTTCATCGATCAATAAGGCAGATTGGTGTAAGACTGATTTTCTCAATGCGGATTCGCAACACATTGCAAACTGTTTGAAAATCGTCGAGGAGCAAACAAAGTAGACGAGAGGCAACAGAGGCGATTCACCCCTTCGTTCTCTTCGTTTCCTCCTGTTCAAATACCGAAGTAAACGTCGAGTCATCGCTTGGCACGGTCCGAGCCGCCAATGTCTCGTCGGCGCTTGGTTCCTTCACAGAACGTACTGCACCCAACTGATAGAGAAAGTGAAACAGCACGTTAATGGCCAACACGGCCAGCACGGCCAATATCAGTGTCGCGCCGGCGACTTGTTTGTGAACAAGCGTCCAAACGAACTGTGAAATACACAACACCGAGACTACATATAACGTCGGCGCGCGGGGGATGCGGTTGACCACCAAGGCGCCCAGCGGCGCGCCCAAGGCAACAATCGGCGCCGCGGCCAGCCAGTTGGCGAAGACTTGCGGGTCAATCGCGTAAACAGTCGGATTGAACCTCGCCAGCAAGGCATTCGCCGTGATGCCAACCACCGACGTAAAGGCCATCAACACCACGGAGGTGGGTATGGACACCTTCAGATCCGCACGAAACAACAGCACCATGGCGGCGTAAAGAATCATATCGATTCCCACCCCGGTAATCGAGGCGACCACCCCGCCGCTGACGCCGATGGCCAGCCCGATGCAACGATTCCACTCGGCCCATCGATCGTTCGCGCGGTGCGCGGAGACCAACTCTCGCATCTTCACCAGATGCATGATGCCAAAGCTCGCCCACACGACGGCAAAGCAGAGCTTGACCCACAGATCGGGAATGTAGGGAGCGATGAAAGCGGCCGACAAAGGCGTCGCGACCAGCGACCCGAGCATTGCCGGACGCAGCAAGCCCCAATCCAGTGGGCGGCGATTCGACAATAGGAAAATACTTGCCGAAACCATGCCGATCGATTGAACGGCCAAGCCAAAGTTTCTACCCAACGAACCGGGCAGGTCGAACAGCAGCACCAGCACGGGGAAGCCAACGGTGCCGCCCCCCATCGGCGTCGATCCGGCGATGTACGAGCCAAACGCCATCGACAAGGCAATCGGCCAATGCGACAGCACGACCTGCCAATAGTTGCCGCCGACGACAAGGGCCAACCAGACGGCATAGAAGCACGTCAGCCACAGGCCAAACGGCCACAACCTTCGCACTGACAGTTTCACAAACGGCTCCGGACCACCAACGGCCCCAAAAAATATACGCGAAGCGACTTCGGAATCGCTCTAAAACTACTTTGGCATTTGCTTCGTCAATCGACAAGGAGCAAACGAAGTAGACGAGAGGGAACGGAGGCGATTCACCTCTCCGTTCTCTCCGTTTCCTCCTGTTCAAACAAGAACCCACAAATACCGAAACTATTCTTGAGCTGTCCCCTAGCGCGCCGATCCCCAGATTTCCACCAGCAGATCGTGCATGCGGGGATCGTGTCGCTGCAGTTCGCTCCGCACGAAGGGGAAGAAGTCGTTGCGGTAGAAATACGCCTCGGTCGCCTCGGCGAAGTATTCCTTGTGGTTCGTCTTGGCGTAGTGGGGGACCATCCGGCCGTCGTACAAGAGCACCGAATCGTAGATGCCTTCTTCCATCGCCTGCTGATAGCAATCGATAATGCGCTGGTCGCCAAAGCCGAGCGTCTGATCGTGAAACCCGTGCGCTAGTTCATGCAAGACTACCGCCGGATGCTTCAACAACTGCTGCCGGGAGAACAGCGCCTTGGCTTGCGGCAGATGCACTTTCTTGGCCAAGCGCCGGTCGTAGCCGTGGCCGACAAGCCATTTTTCATCGGGATGATACTGCATGGCGTGCAACTTAGGATGGGCATGCTCCAGCCAAATTTCCACCGTTTGCAACTTGGCCAACTGTTCGTCCGGCACCAGGATGGCGATCCGCTGCAGGTGGTTGGCCAGCATCTTGAGTGCCTGCCCGCCGACTTCGGCATGTTCTCCGTCGATGAGGCTCGGCTCGACATGCACCTTCCAGCCTTCGATATCCTGAATCACCGGATCGAAACGCGGCGTCGCGGCCTTTTGCTCGTCGGCTGGCAGGTACGTGGCGACACAAACGAAAAACGCGGCAAGCAGCAGCCGCGGAAAGCGGAGGGAGGACATCGAGCGGTTCCGGGTTGGCGGGGCGAGGCGAGTTTGAACTCGCCGGGTGGGACGTTGCCGGGGCGATCAAGCCGGCGGGTCATCGCTAAACCGCCATTCTAACCCGGAAACGTCCCGCTATGCAAATCGCCTGCGAGAGCGAATCTGGCCAAGCATTCCGCTGCGGCTCAATGAAAACAATTGGTCACACTTCCGTGATCCGCCGCTACTGCCCTTCAGGTATCAGGAACAACTTGGGCAGATTGGCGATGTCCTCGAGAATCTCGTTCGGCGGGCGACCGCCCACGGCGCGGCGACCCCCGCTGTTGTAGGCGGCATAGGCGGCGGCCAATTCCGCTTCGAGTTCTTGCCGACGCAGCACCGATTCCGGCGGATCATAGCTCCGCCAGTATTGCTGACTGCTGCAAACGGGGCACGGGAACGGCTTCTCCAATTCGGCCATATTGGGCGTGCCAATAATCAGATCCCCCGAGGGGCTTACCTGAATATGCGAGAACGGCCGGGCGACAATCACCATTGAACCGTTAGGTCGTCCCGCGCAGGCCGGGTTAAAGCAGCCCAGCGCCCGCCAGGCGACCTTGCCGCTTTCGGGGTCGACGTAGGCCGATTGGGCGCCCAACTGCTGACGCGGCGGCGGCTGGTCCGATTGAGACGGAGTTGCCGTCGAGTCGAGCTGGCGGTAGCCAACCACCCCTTCCCGCTGGCGAATCTCATCCACCGACTGGAGCAACCGGAAACGATGCTCCTCGAACTCGGGGGAAAAATCCTCCACAGACGCCATCTCCGCCCGAATCGCCTCGGGCGTCTCTTTCTTGCCGCAACCGGCAAGGAACAGCAAACCGATCACGACCGGCGGCAGCATGTTTTGGACAATCATGAACGTCACCCATCGAGAACTATTGCATGTCTTGGAACAGCGTCTGCACCTCTTCGTTCGACAGCACCCTGTGATAAAAACGGATGTCGTCGAAGTGCCCAGTCGCTCCCACGTTGCCCATCGGCAGCCCGGGCGCGGAATCGACTCCGTTCATCACCGAGGAATGCAGCGTCTGGGGAGAGTGCCACATGATCGTCGATTTGACCTGCGGCACTCCGTTGAGCCAGACGTACATCTTGCGATCCGTGGTCGACAGCGCGGCGGCAAAGTGATTCCATTGCCCCGGCACCGGAGAGCCGGACATGATGATGTCCTCGCTGCTTCCACCCTGAATCCACGCCGTGCTGCCGCTGATGGCGTGGAAGCGCGAACCCCAGAAACTACCAAAGCCAGAAAACACATTACTGGTTCCGGAATTATCGTATTTCCACCAGTAGCAGATCGTCCACGCAGGCACGCCGCTGGTTACCGTGGGAAGCATGCTGAAATTCGAGAAGGTGCCGCCCGCCTGGGCGTCGCTCTTGAACAACGCCACCTTGCAGCGCTGCGAGTCGTCCACCGAAACCACCTTGGCCGGGTGCAACTGCGCGTGCCGGCCCCCACCGCTGGAATCCAGCCCCATCGCTTCCGGCTGATCGAATGTGTAATGGGCCACCAGGCCGTTGGGAACATCCGCCGGCGAGGGACAGGGGCTGGAATCTTCTTGATACCGCTCCGGCTGCCAGAGCGTGACGCGAATCGGATACTCCGGTTCCGATCCGCTGCCGTAGGTAGGCTCGTCCGAACCGCCGAATGTGCCGGAACCCCCGCCGGCAAACGTACCGCCGCCGTAGGGGGCGTCGCTGTACGGATCGATCTCGTCCAGAATGCGGTTTTCCACCCGGCCGTCGGAGTACAACACGTTCAACGTACCTTTGTGCCGGGGAGCAACCCGTTCTCGCCACACCTCGCTCGATTCCCCATTGAACGGAATCACCGACTCGTGCGCGTCGAGCATCACGATCTTATTAGGCTCGTCCACGATCTGATGCACGTACTGGTTGGCACCGTAGGAGATGGCGTCGAACGCCTCGGGACATTGATAAACGCTCATGTTTCCGTCGAGGTAATAAGCAAGACCGCTCGAAACCTCGGATGCGTCGGGGGTGACCCCGTTCTCGTGAATGAAGGCATGATAGGCGATCCCGATCTGCTTGAGATTGTTGGCGCACTGCGAGTGCCGGGCGGCGCTGCGAGCCATCATCACCGCCGGCAACAGCAACGCCAACAAGATTCCAATGATGACAATCACCACCAAAAGCTCAATCAATGTAAATCCGTGCGTCCTGCCACTTCGGTCGCCGGCTCGCAGCCGGTTCAGGTTGGTAATGGCCATAGTGAACTCGCTTTCCTAGGCAACAGAGGGGAGTAAGTGGAATGTTCCATCTTTGGCTGTCAGACAAGTTGCATGTTACGCGACAACAGTTTCTCTGATTTTCAGTGGCGGCCGGCGGTGACCGCCGGCCAGTCGTCCGTGCGAAACGGCGAAGCAGGTAGCCCCGCCTCGTTGACCAGGTTGGGCGTCGCCGTGCTCAGCCAACCGAAACGCACCGCCTGTGGCGACTTCACTCCTTCACCGCGGACCACGACCTCGCCCTCTTCGATCACCGCCACGGCCGGGCGAAACACCTGGTCCTCGCCGGCAATGGTGAACCAGCTCAGCGGCTGTCCATCCCGCGATTTAAGCCCTTCGGCATGGTCGAACCGCAGCCGGACGGCGTCGCCGTCGACGCGCATCGACTTGTAGAGCGGACCGCTATACACCAGCTCGTCACGGCCGTAGTCCTTGGCCAGCGCCCACCGTGCCAGCCGCAGGCCGACGTCTTGCTTGTTCGGCGGATGGATGTTGTGGACCTCGGCAATGTCGGTCGTGACCGCCATGCCCGTGTTGGCTACCGACAACGTCATCAACTGCGCCTCCCACAATTCCGGCCATTCATGGTCGTGCCGGGCAAAGGGGCAAAGCTGCACGTAATAAAAGGGAAAATCCCCTTGTCCCCACCGCTCGCGCCAATCGGCGATCATGTCGGGAAACAGCGTGCGGTACTGGTAGCCGCGCGGAGAGTTCGATTCGCCCTGGTACCAGATCGCGCCGCGAATGCGGTACGGAATGACGGGGTGGATCATGGCGTTGTACATGCCGGTGCCGTCCCACAAATTGCCCGCGGCCCGTTCGAGAATCGGCTTGTATTCCTCGCGGGACTCCAGCTTTTCACGGCTCATCCAAGCCTCGCAAACCGAGCCGCCCCAGGAGGAATTGATCAGCCCAATCGGCACATCCAATTCCTCGTTCAGCTTGCGGCCAAAGTAATAGGCCACCGCCGAGAAGGGCGCCACCGTCTCTGGCGAGCAGACGTGCCAGCCGGCGTCGCAATCGTCTTGTGGTTGATCCTTGAGCACGTTGGGGATCGTACAGAGGCGAATGTTGGGGTGGTTGGCCGCCTTGATCTCCTCGGCGGCGTTGGCCGAGGCGTTCACGCCCCATTGCATGTTCGACTGGCCGCTGCAGATCCATACCTCGCCGATCAGCACGTTATGGAACACGGTTTTGTGCTCACCCGCAGTCACCTCCAGCGTGTGCGGTCCGCCCGCTTTTTGCGGCGGCAACTTGAGTCTCCAACGCCCCTCTTCATCCGCCTTGGCGGAAGCCTGATCGCCGTTGAGCTTCACCACGACCTCACCACCCGGGTCGGACCAGCCCCAGACCGGCAACTCGCCGTCGCGCTGCAACACCATATTGCTGGCGAAGATCGCCGGCAGACGCAGCGGCGACGGCTTGGGGAGCTTGTCGATCTTGGCCTCGTACCGCCGGGCGATTTCCTCGGCAGACAGCGCCCGGTCGAAGACGCACACCTCGTGGATGGCGCCGGCGGTGCGATAGAACTCGTCGTCGTCGCGGTAGCCGCCGATCTCGTAAAAGGCGTGCGGCGGATAATCGATGTCGCCGGATTGGGCCTGCGACGACTTGGCCAACTTGCCGTCGACATAAAGCCGATGCTCGCGACCGTCGTAGGTGCCGACCACGTGGTGCCATTGCCGGCGGGCGAACGGTTCGTCGGCGGCCAGGTAGGTCAGCGCGGCGTCCCCCTCGGCGCCGTTGAGCGCGAAGGAAAACTTGTCTCCCATGAAGCCCAACAGCCACCCCTTTTCGTAGGCGCCGTTGTCCTGCAAAATGCCGACCAGGCCGCCCCAGGTTTGCGCCCGATCGATCCGCGTCCACACCTCGGCGGTGATCTGTTTGCGGGGAATCGCGTCGAGCTTGGCGTAGTTCGGCGCGACCTCCACGCCGTGCGACGTGCCGTCCAACTCAATCGCCTGCAACTCTCCGGCCGCTTCAATCCGCACTTGGCCGACCACCCGGGCATGGTTGCCGCCGGCGGCGTCGGTCACCACGTTCGCCTTGACCTGCTCGCCGTCGAACAGCCAGTGGCCCAACAACGACTCATCCGCCGAAGCCTGGCCGGCGCTCAGGACGAGCAATCCGCTCAATAGCATCAACCACTGCTGTACCTTGAATATCATCGTATCGCGTTCCCTTGTAACGATCGCCCTTGCCAAGATCGGTTGTCCGCTATGGTGAGTTGCGCTTGGTGACTGCCGGCCCAGTAGAGTTTGAGAATCTCATCCTCATCGAGCGCGCGGCGGAACAGGGCCAGTTCGTCGAGTTGCCCTTTGAAATCCAGCTCGCCGTACCATTGATCCGCACCGGCGGCGCCGATCACCAGATCGACGTCGCTAAACAGCCCATTGCCGTGGTCGTACTCGTGTACGCCGCGCCGGATACCGTCGAGGTACGAATACGCCTTGCCCCGATTGAACACCATCACGACATGGTGCCACTGGTCGTCGAACACCGGCCCCGTATCGCACACGCCCTGGTTGCACCGGCCGGAGGTGCCGACCACTGTCCGCACCAAGTCCTTGCCGGCGGTGCGATGGACCACCCAGCCGCTGCAATTCATCTGCGAGGCCTTGCTCATCAGACGGACCCATTCGTGCTGGTCGGCGCCGCCGCGCATCCAGAAGGAAATCGTCAGTTCGTCTTTCACTCGCATGCTGGCATTGTGCGGAACCCGCACGAATCCATTGTCCGAGGAGAGATCGAGACTCCGCCCGCCGCCAATGAAGGCAGGGACATCCTCGCTGTATTTCACGCCGCCGATCGCCAGGCCGTTGTTCTGATGCACCGAAAGATCGGCCGTGGCGTCGTCGAAACTCCAAAAGCCAATCAAATCGGGCGATTGCAACAGCTCGTCGCGGACGATTTGCCAGCGACGATGGCAATCTTCCCGCGACGGGATGGGCACAAACGGAAACGCCTCGGGCGTGATGCCGCGGCCAAACGACGGCCCCGCGGTCCGATCCAGCCGCAACACTTCCCCCTCGGTCAACTGAAAGTCCCGCACGAGCGGCTGGTCGCCGACCGAGTTGGCGTTGACCTTGCCCTCGAACACCTGCACCTCGGTACTGCCTCCCTCTTCCACCCGAACGCCGAACGAGGTCCCCAAGTCGACCACGCCGGCCATCGGCGTGGAGACCTTGAATCCGGCGGCGTGCTTTGGCGCGTCGACCCGAGCGTTGCCCGACCGCAGGTACACCTCCTCCTGCGACACCACGTCGACCCAGGAAGGCCCTTCCATCACCAGCGTGGCGCCGCCATGAAAGCGAATCTCCGCCACCCCGTGCTCCAACACCAGTTTCGCGCCGGGCATGAGATCCTGTCCCAGCAGCATCGCCCGCCGGTCGTCCCAGACGGCGCCCACCGTGCGACCGACCTGGGCCACCGCCCGATTCAGTTCCTCGCCAGAGGCAACCGGGTGATTGTCGCCTTCGTGGCCCAGCCGGGTGGTCCACCAGGCAATCAACGAAATGCCGATCAGCGTCAGCGCCAGCAGCGAGGACCAGGCGGCCCAGCGAAATCCTCGCGACCGGCCGGCAGTCGGCTTGCCGCGGCGC
>JBGTJT010000390.1:0-4813 GCA_041744995.1 Pirellulales bacterium
GACCGGCGGCATGGGGGCGGATCCTCGCCTGGACGTCGGCACAACGGAACCGACCGGCGCCGATGACGATCGGCCGATGACGACGGGGCCGCCGGGTACGCTCGGCTCCGACGGCAGGCTGCAGTCGCCAGTAACCGGCGACGGGACGAACTGATCGTTAGCCACCGCGACCGCGGCGCAGGCCCCGCAGGATGGACCATTCCATGTTGAGTATGACCGGCTACGGCGAGGCGCGCGGCGAGGCGGCGGGAAGAACCGTCACGATCGACGTCCGCACGATCAACAATCGGTATTTCAAGTTCACGATTCGAGCAAGCGAGGGCTACTCCACGCTGGAACCTCAGATCGAAGCGATCGTCCGCGAGAAGATCAGCCGCGGCACGGCGCAGGTCAACTTGAAGGTGGATCGCGCCCGCGGGGCCGACGACTACACGCTCAACGAAACCGTGCTGGAGAGCTACTATCGGCAGTTGGCTTCGCTGCATCAGCGGCTGATGGTCCCCGAGCACGCCCGGCTGGAGAACATTCTGCTGCTGCCGGGAGTGGTCGACGAGAACCTGCATGAAGTGGAGGTGGAGCAAGATTGGCCGTTGATCGAACGCACTCTCCGCGAAGCGGTCGATCATCTGCACCAGATGCGAGGCGCCGAAGGCGCGGCCATGAAGTCGGACCTGATCGCCAATCTCGACGCGATCGAAGAACAACTCGGCAAGATCGAGGTGCGGGCGCCGTTGGTGGTCGACGCTTATCGCGATCGGTTGGCCGAGCGGATCAACAAGTACTTAGCGGAGCACGACGTCTCGATCGAGACGAGCGACCTGATTCGCGAGGTCGGTTTTTTTGCGGAGCGCACCGACATCGCCGAGGAGACCGTGCGACTGCGAAGCCACTTGCAGCAATTCCGCGCGACGCTCACGCAACCCGATAGTCACGGCAAGAAGCTCGACTTCGTCACGCAGGAAATGTTTCGCGAAACCAACACCATCGGCTCCAAAGCGAATGACATGGAAATCGCCCGGCACGTGATCGAGATCAAGGCGGCGATCGAACGGATCCGCGAGATGGTCCAGAACGTGGAGTAGGAATATCTGCGAGTATGCGCGTCATCTGCGGACAACCACGCAGGGGCGTCCGCAGATTGCGCAGAAACACGCAGATGAAACTCGACGATACGAATAGACATACGCAATAGTCAAACACTCACAGCATGTCCGACGCAGACGGAAAACTGATCATCGTTTCGGGGCCTTCGGGGGCCGGCAAGACTTCGGTGCTGCGCCAGGTGCTCCAACGGATGGGCGAGCGGCTGGTGGTCAGCGTGTCGGCCACCACTCGGCCGCCGCGACAGGGGGAAGTGGCCGGAGTCGATTATCATTTTCTTTCGCCGCAGGAATTTCAGCAGAAGCGGGCGGAGGGCGAGTTTTTGGAGTGTTTCGAGGTGTTCGGTCGCGGATATTGGTACGGCACCCTGAAGTCGGAAGTCGAGCCGCGGCTGGCTCGTGGCGAATGGGTGCTGCTGGAGATCGACGTGGACGGGGCAATGAGCGTATTGGAGCAGTATCCGCAGGCGGTCACGATCTTCATTCGGCCCCGCTCGCTGGAACAACTCGAGACGCAGCTTCGCGGACGCCGAACGGAGACGGAAGACGCCTTGCAGCGACGGCTGGAGGTTGCAAGGCATGAATTGAACTTCGCCGACAAGTATACTTACAATGTCATCAACGAGAATATCCAGCAGGCGGTTCGTGCAACCTGCGAGATTCTCGAAAGCCTGGGAGAAGTAGCGCATGATTCCTGAACTTCGTGAAGAGCATATCGTGAACAAGGTGGGGGGACGGTTCAAGCTGTCGACGCTCATTCAAAAGCGGCTGGTGCAGCTCAACGGCGGCAGTCGGCCACTGGTCAATATGAATACCGACAACAAAATGGAGATCGTGATCCGTGAGATCATGGAAGACAAGATCTTCCTAGACCAGGAAAGCAACCTGCGAATCGCCGACAGCGACGACGCCGGCGGTCCGCCCGAATTGGACCTGACGAACCTGTGATGAACGGCGAAATTGTGGTGGGCGTGTGCGGCGGCATTGCGGCCTATAAGACCGCGATGGTGGTCAGCCAGTTGGTGCAAGGCGGGGCGAAGGTATCGGTTGTGATGACCGCGGCGGCGGGTAATTTCATCGGCCCGGCCACTTTCGCCGCGCTGACCGGCCGGCCGGTGGCGATGCGCGTCTTTGATGAGGCCGCTTATCCGCTGGGCGCGCACATCGAACTGGCCGAGCGGGGCGATCTGCTGCTGGTCGCCCCCGCCACGGCCCATTTCCTGGCCACCGCCGCAAATGGACTGGCGGACGATCTGCTTTCCACCTTGTACCTCGCCTTCCGCAAGCCAGTGCTTGTCGCTCCGGCGATGAACAACGACATGTGGGAACACAAGGCGGTGCAGCGGAACGTCGCGCAACTAGCGGCCGACGGCGTGACGATGATCCCGCCCGAGTCGGGCTGGCTGAGTTGCCGCAAGCAAGGCCCGGGGCGAATGGCGTCGCCGGAGACCATTCTGCAGGCGATCGCCCAGCAAATGGCGTAGAGGCTGGAAAGAAGCCAACCCCTTCTCCCTCGGGGAGAAGGTGGCCTTTAGGCCGGATGAGGGCGGCGCTGCCAGTTGGCTATGCCACTCAATGACGTTGTTAAAGGCAAAGCGAACAAGCACGGCCGCCCTCATCCGTCTGCTGCGCAGCCACCTTCTCCCGAAGGGAGAAGGATTGCACCTTGCAATCCATTGCTGCTTGGGTTGGCGGACGTGTTGCCAGACTTTGTGCTTCCCGATGAGCGTGTGGCAAGCTCCACTACGCCTTGTTAGCGCGATTCCAGGCCGGCGACGATCGATTCCGCGCCGGGGGTCAGTGCGCGGATCTTGCGCACGATTTCCTGCTGCTCGGAGGGATTCGCCTTGGCGTACTTCGCCTTCAGCTTGGTCACCTTCTTACTGCGATGGCGACGGCGATTGATTTCTTTATGACGTTCGTTAATGACGGACATGAGCGATGCTGGTTACCGGGGGTGTAAAGGGCCAAATAGAGAACTGGTTTTAGCTCGAAACGGCCGCCAAGTCAATCGCCGGTCTGGTCGATGGCTTCAATTAACAGCGCGGTCAGATCGGTCCGTTCCGCCAATTCCGCATGCAGCCGCGGGTGGACAAATACTCGCACACGCTTGACGTAATCGTCGAATTGCTCGCGGGCCAGCGTCCGCACGACAGGGGAGACTTCCTCCAGGGGCCGATAGCGGCGCTCCTTGAGATAATACACGTCGACCTTGAACTCCACTTCTCGCTCCATCGGCGGAGCGTCGAACAATATCTCGTGCGGCGCCACCACCCGGCCCAACCGGGTACTGAGCCGCTGGGCGAACAGTTCCGAGCAAGCGACCAGCCACGGATAGGGGCGCCGCGCCAACCGCTCGTAGATCTCTCGTTGTTCCAAGAAGCTGTACTGGACCAGCCGCTTGTAAAGCCGTCGCGTCGGACCAAACAACCCGGCCAGCAGTTCCTCGGCGCCGGTATTGACCGCGGCCTGTTCCATTTCGGCGATCATTTGCCGCTCGGTCTGACGGAACAACGTTTCCAGCTCGAGCGAACCGTAAAGATCGTAGAACGCCCGTTGCAGCATCGCCGTGGCAGACCGCACGGTGTGGTGCCAGTAAACCTCGCTGAACATCACGTAGCGAGCAAACACCATCATCTCGGCGGCCGTCTTCCCTTTTTCGGTGATCGCCAGCCCGTCGCCGGCTGCGTTCAAGCAGAGGCTGTTAATCAGGCGGTTTTGATCGAAGTGCCGCCCATAGGGCACGCCCGCGTGCAGGCTGTCGCGATCGAGGTAGTCCATCTTGTCGATGTCGATCGGCCCCGACAGCACGCTCTGAAGTATGCGTGCCGCCGGATCGCGCGGCTTCTCGCTGAGCAGCGTGACCACTTCGCGAGGCTGAATGCCCCACTCGTCGCGGAGGACGTCGGCGATTTCACCTTCCAGCAGAAAGCTGTTGGCGTACATCTCGTGCCGCGGCACGCCGGGCAACTGGATGTCTTCGATGGGATGGCAGAACGGCCAATGCCCCAGGTCGTGCAGCAGGGCCGCCACGAGCAAGCGTTCGGCGTCCTGCGGGCCGATCGTCTCGCGGAAGCGCTCGTCGTGGGACAGTCGCTGCAACACCAATAGCGCCAGCCGGTACACCCCCAAGGCGTGCTCGAACCGCGTATGATTGGCTGCCGGGTAGACGAGCGAGACAAGCCCTAGTTGGCTGATATGGGCCAACCGGCGGAATTCCGCCGTATCGATCAGGCTGCGAACCCGGCCGGTGACGGGAACATCTTGGCCCGGCGGAATCCGAATCACCCCGGCACCGGTCGTCAACGCCGCAATCTCGGGCAATTGATTGAGGAACGTCATGAGGCCACGTTTTAGCTTAGGAGCCGTCCGTAAATAAGTTGCCGAATTTGGCGCGACGAGGACAAGGCTGACAAGGAAGGCGAAGCAGACATATTGCGAAATACGTCGATGCAGCCTGACGTAGTCAGCCGCAGCCGCAGTCCGCCAAATCGGTAAGTTATTTACGGACGGTTCCGCAGGAGTAGCGAGAATTATACTCCTTTTGCTACTTACGCTGAAGGCTGACCACCACGTACTTTTCCGCGTTGGCCACGCGGATGGGCAGATAGAATGTCTCGCCCGACTGGTAGTAGCGGGTGCCGTCGACGTCGATCGCTTGCGCCCCTCGGGGCAATGCGTCGAGCGTGGCGCCGATGGGGGCGGCCACCACC
>JBGTJT010000391.1:0-8125 GCA_041744995.1 Pirellulales bacterium
TCGGGCGCTGATCGGCCGCAACGTCCGCTGGCTGCAAGAGGCCCTGGTCAAAAGCGGCGACATGCGCGGCGCCTGGGCCTATACCCGCGACGGCCGGCTCGGCGGCGGCGACCACTCCAACGCCCAGTTCGCCATGCTGGCGCTGTACGACGCCGAAATGGCCGGCGTCCCCTCGACCACGCAAACATGGCGCGACGCACTCAGCGTGTGGCTGAAGAACCAGAACAGCGACGGCTCCTGGGGCTACAAGGGACAGCAGCCTGGCTACGGCAGCATGACCACCGCGGGGATCGCCTCGGTCACGATCGCCCAAGATCGGCTCAAGGCCCGCGAGATCAACTTCGAGGCGAATCGGCTCCCCTGCTGCGGCGAGCAGGAAACCATCGCCGCGGTCGACAAGGGGGTCGACTGGCTCAGTAAGAACTTTTCCGTGCGGACCAATCCTAGTTATCGCGGCTGGTACCGCTACTACCTGTACGGCATGGAGCGGGCCGGCCGGCTGACGCATCGGCGGTTCTTCGGCAGCCACGACTGGTACCGCGCGGGGGTCGAGCGGCTGGTGGCCGATCAGGACAAACTGAGCGGCAAATGGACCGGCATCGGCCCGGAGAACAAGGACCATATCGCCACCGCGCTGTCGCTGCTGTTCATCGCCAAGGGGCGGCGGCCGGTGCTGGTGCTCAAGGCGAACTATGGCGACGGCGATCAATGGAACCAGCATCCGCTCGATTTGGTGAACCTCACCCGCTATGTCGACAAGACCTGGGAAACGCCGCTCACCTGGCAAGTCGTCAACACCGACGGCGCCACCGTGAGCGACTACGCCCAGGCGCCGGTGTTGTTCATGAACGGTTCGCGGGCGTTCACGTTCGACGCCCGGCAGAAGAAGCGGTTGCGGGAGTTCGTCGACCAGGGCGGGTTCATCTTCGCCGAACAAACCTGCAACGGGGCCGGCTTCGATCAATCGTTCCGGGCGCTGATGGCGGAACTCTTTCCCGAACAGCGACTGGAGGCGTTGCCGCTGGAGCATCCGATCTGGTCGATGGAGGAAAAGGTGCCCACCGAATACCTGCGACCGCTGCTGGGAATCGACGTCGGCTGCCGCACCAGCGTGGTGTACGCCATGAGCGAATCGGACCGCTTTGATCTAAGCTGCTACTGGCACGTCGACCGCAATGTGACTCTCGAAGAGTTGCCGCAGCAGGCTCAGAACGAAATCAAGGCCGCCCGCAGTATCGGCATCAACGTGCTGGCCTACGCGACCAATCGCGAGTTGAAGCCCAAGGACGCGATTCCCCGCGTGATTGAGCAGAGCACCATCGAGATCGAGGACAAGCGCGGCCACCTGGTGATCGCCAAGTTGCGGCACACCGGCGGCTGCGACGCCGCGCCGCGGGCGTTGACAAATTTGATGCTGGCCTTGGGCAACGCCTTCGACGTCCGCGTATCGAGCGAGCCGCCGCTGTTGGACATTGCCGATGAGAACATCTTCAACTACCACATGCTGTTCCTGCACGGCCGGCACGATTTCACGCTCAGCAGCGACGAGCGGCAGGCGTTGCGGCTGTTCGTCGAGCGGGGCGGCATCATTCTGGCCGACTCGATCTGCGCTTCGCCGCAGTTCGCCACGGCGTTCCGGCGCGAGATGAGCGCGATCTGGCGCGACAAGCCGTTTGCGACGATCCCCGTGGAACACCCGATGTTCACCGAGTCGTACGGCGGCGCCGATATCCGCACCGTCTCGCGAAGGGAAAGCTTCCGCGCCGACGACGGCCCAATCGAAACCAAAACCCGCCAGGTGGCCCCGGAGCTACAGGGCCTGAAGTTCGACGACCGCTGGGGCGTGATCTTCTCGCCGTTCGACATTAGCTGCGCGCTGGAGAAGCGCGAAAGCCCGCAATGCAAAGGCTACACCCGCGAGGACGCCGCGAGAATCGCGATCAATGTGATTTTGTATTCGTTGAATGATTGACCTACCACTGCAGCAATCCAGTCCCCCAAGCCAAACCGGCCCCGAAGCCGCTGATCATGATCCGGCTGCCGCGGTGGATGCGGCCCTCGCGGAACGCTTCGTCCAGGGCCAGCGGGATGCTGGCCGCCGAGGTGTTGCCGTAGCGGTCGACGTTGATCAGCACCTTTTCTCGCGGGATGCCCAGGTCGGTGGCCGCCGCGTCGATGATGCGGTGGTTCGCCTGGTGCAAGACCAGCAGGTCGATCTCGTCCAGGCCGATGCCCGCGTCGAGCGCCACGCCGCGGATGGTCTCTTGCACCAGGCGCACGGCCCATTTGAACACCGGGCGGCCGTCCATCTGCAGGAAGTGCAGGTTGGCGTCCATCCCTTGCTGTGTGGTCGGCAGCTTGCTGCCTCCCATCTGTCGGCAGAGCAGTTCATGCCCCGAGCCGTCCGCGCCGAGCGTGTAGCTGACCAGCCCCTGGTTGTCGTCGCCGGCCCCCAGCAGGACCGCGCCGGCGCCGTCGCCGAACAACGGATAGGTTTTCTTGTCGCTCGGATTGGCGATGCGGGAGTTCGTATCGGCCCCGATCACCAGCGCCTTTGTGCTGGTGCCGCTGGCGACGAACTGCATCCCCGTCACCAACGCATAGACAAACCCCGCGCAGGCCGCCTGCACGTCGAACGCCGGCGCCACAATGCCGAGCCGATCCTGCACCAGGCAGGCGCAGGCCGGTACCGGCAGATCGGGCGTGAACGTGCCGACAATGATCAAGTCGATCTCTTCCGGCTTGACGCCGGCTTGCTCCAGGCAGTTGCGGGCCGCTTCGACCGCCATGTCACTGGTCGCCATGTCAGGCGGGGCGTGCCGCCGCTCGCGGATGCCGGTCCGCTGGATGATCCAGTCGGCGTCGAACCCCAGCGCCGCCAGATCCTCATTCCGCACCACATTTTCCGGCACGTAGCTGCCGGTGGCTAGCACTTGCACGCCCATCAGATGGCGCATCGGCCACTGGCGCGGCTCGACGGAAGTTTCCGGCATGTTGTCGATGGCCATAATTCCTCGCCCGAAAGGTCCGACTCCGAAGGGGTAGGCGATCCACAGCGCTGCCGGTCGAAGCAACCTAATCTCATTAGCCTACGCGTTTTACGCCGCCGGCTCAAGGTCAGGGCGGGAACTTGCATGGTGCATGTGGCATGGCGGATGGAACGGCATTTACCCGATTCTCGCTGCCGCGAGTGTGGCGGCGACGAATACCGTGATCGCGTAGGGCGCCAACAGCAGCATCAGTAACAGTCCGCCCACCAACAGTCCTCGCCAGCCCCGTGTCCAGATCAGGTAGGTAGCAAGGGAAGAAAAATGCGAATGATGATACTGCCATTGAACGCTATACTCAGCACCGCTACCGCCACAGTACTCCAGGATCTGCTTCGGAAACTTGCGATGCAAGAGGTAACCGCCAAGATAAAGCCGAGGAGTAGGGCGAGTATGCACCCAAGGAAGACAAGTTGTTCCCAATTGCCAGGCTCGTCACGCATGCCTATCGGTGGCATTATCATCAACATCATGATGACCGCGAACGGCAATAGAATGGAGAGCACTGACGCAATGAGCGGCCAGTCGAATCGATTTACATCCTGCGCGTCTGAAGAACGCTGCAGTTCCTTTTCAGCAGGCGACTTGTAAGGATTCTCCTTCATGCTAGCACCCTCACCCCTCAAACCTCGCCATTTGCTGTTTGCGACTCTGTGCCGTTTCGCTATGATCCGCAGTCGTCGGGGCTTTCGCGCCGGCGGTGGTTAGTTCAATAGCCATGCGAACAGCGCGATGCCGCCGGAAGCAAGGAAGAACACGATCGCGACAATCAAAGCGACCAGCTTCCAGAACGGTTTGAGTTCCGTTCGGTCGCCGGCCGTGAAGTAATAGCCGCAGGAGGGACACTGCTCGACGTCTTCGTACACGTCCTCGCCGCATTCCGGACAGACCATCGTCTCGGCGGCGTCGTCCTCGTCGTACAGGTCGTCTTCGTCGTCGTAATCCATGAAAGTAGTTATAGCACATACGTCATCATGAGGCACGTCAGGGAGGACGTTCATGAACACGCTTAAATCGATCGTCGTGATTGCCGTACTCGGCGTGGTGGCCTACGGCGTGTACGTGACGCTTACCGAGCAGCCCGCGCCGGAAACGCCCGACTGGCTGCCGCCGGAAATCGCCGGCAGTCTCGGGGCACCTGACGTCGAAATGGGATCCGCCACGGGCGTGCCGCCGCTGCACGGCGATTCCGCATTTGGCGGCGCGACCGGCGGCGATCCGTTGGCCGGACTTGACAATCCGCTCGGCGGGACGGCCGGCGGGACGCATCCTCCCACCACCGGCACCCCCAACCTCGACGCCCAAGACGGATCACGATCGAGCGCTTACGCCCAGGCCAACTACGGCAGATCATCGCCAGGCGAGGCAACGGACGATCCGCTCGCCGCGGTCCGCCATCCAGGGCTGGCGGCGAACATCGGCGAAAACCCGCTGAATCAAGATGCGGCCGGCGACCCGGCGACCGGTCGTGCGCCGTATGGAACCCAATTGGCCAGCGCCGAACAGCCGGAAAGCGTCTATCGTCGCGACGCCTCGCAAGCCACCGCCGACCCGAACGACATGGCCGCCGCCGGCGGGTTTGGCAAGTCGATGGAAGCCGCCCAGCAGCAACTTCGCGCGGGCGATCTGCCGATGGCCCTGCTGACGCTCAGCTTTTGGTACGATCACCCCAAGTTGACCGCCGCCGAGGAAGATCAATTGAACAAGCTGCTCGATCAACTGGCCGGCACGGTGATCTACTCGCGGCAGAGTTTCATCGAGACGCCGCATCGCGTGAGTCAGTACGAACGGCTGGAAGATATCGCCAAGAAGTGGGAAATCACGCCCCGGCTGCTGGCCAAGATCAACGCCATCGACGCCGACAGCCGGCCGGAGCAAGGCGCTGAACTCAAAGTGGTGCGAGGCCCGTTCAACGCCACGGTCAATGTGGGCAAGCAGGCGCTCACGCTGATGGTCGGCGGCCGTTATGCCGGCAGATTTCCGTTGCGGACGTCGTCGAACTTCAACCCCGCCGGGCGGCAGTATTTTGTTCAAATCAAGACGGCAAATCCGCCTGCAGCGCGATTCAACGGCGGCCGTGATACGGTACCGATCACGCGCCGCCTCGAACTCGCCAGCGGCGCCTCGGCCGGCACCGCCAGCGGCGAAGTGGTGCAGATCATCGGTTGCGACGATCCCTCACTGCTGCAATCTGCCGAATACGCCAACGCCATCCTGCTCGGCAGCAACGACGCCGACGACGTCTTCGACATCCTCACCGAGCAGAGCCGCGTGACGATTGAGTGAGACTCAAGGCTTGACGCTTGCTATCTCCAGCCGCTTCACTCGTCGCAACTGCCCGCAGGCGGCGTCGATTTTGTCCCCCTTGCGTTGCCGCACCTGCACGTTGACGCCCCGCTGTTCGAGGATCTGCAGGAACTGCCGCTGGGCATTTGCAGTCGGCGTGCTGTAGGGCAAGCCGGCCACCGGATTGTAGGGGATCACGTTGAGCATCGCCGGCCGCCCTCGCAACAGCCCGGCCAACTGCTGCGCATGCTCGGGCCGGTCATTCAGTTCGGCCAGCAACACGTACTCGAATGTCAGCCGCCGACCGGAGGTCTCGAAATATCGATCGGCTGCCGCCAGAATCTCTTGCAGGCCGATCTTGCGATTGACCGGCACGAGCTGGTTGCGCAGCTCGTCGTTGGGTGCATGCAGCGATACGGCCAGGTTGTACTTGCAGCCGCGATCGGCCAGCTTGTGAATGGCCGCCGGAAGACCGACCGTGCTGATGGTAATCCGCCGCGGGCTGATGCCCAGCCCTTCGGGCGACGAGGCCTCGCCGAGCGCCACCAGCAAGTTGTCGACGTTGGCCAGCGGCTCGCCCATTCCCATTACGACAATATGGCTGAGTCGCTCCTCGGGCGGCAGCAGCCGGGCCAGCAGCAGCATCTGCTCGACGATCTCGCCGGCGGTAAGATTTCGTTCCACGCCGTCCAGCCCGCTGGCGCAGAACACGCAGCCCATGGCGCAGCCGACCTGCGAACTGATGCAGATGCTCCGCCGCACGCCGTCGCGGAGCAGCACACACTCGATCTGCTGTCCCGGCTGCAAATCGACTAGCAGCTTCTCGGTACCGTCGGTCGCGGCACTGTGATGGGCAATGCGGGTGCGGAAGATGTCGAACGACTCGGCCAGTTCGTCGCGCAGCTCGGCCGGCAAGTTCGTCATGGCGGCAAAGCTGTCCACCCGTTTCTCGAACAGCCATTGGCGCACCTGCTTGGCACGAAAGGCCGGCGTGCCGCGGCCGGCAAGCCAATCGGCCAAGGCCGTGGAATCGGGTTCGAGCAGGTGGGGTCGGTTCATGGGGCGTCGCAAAAGGTTAGAATCGAATACTTCATTGTCGCTGGTCAACGCTGCACCGCCAAGTGCCGGGGACAAATCGTTTAACTGCAACAGCCGCGGAGCGGCGACAGCACGTAGCCTGGGGTGGAGGCCGGCGAGCGAACAGCGAGCAGTCGGAACCCCAGGTTTTCGTGGTGAGGAAGGAATCGGCCGAGCAAGCCGTGTGACCTACGTCGGAACTTTGCCGAGGCCGAATCCATCCGAAGCCTGCCTCGGTTATTGCGGCCTCGGCAAAGTTCCGCGTTAAAATAAGCGTCGTTACTCGGCCGCGGAATAAAGTAAACACGCTCACCTGGGACTCACGTCCCAGGCTAGGTGCTTTCGCCGCTCCGCGGCTGTTTAAAACATGACATTACACATCATCCCGATGCCGCCTGCGCCTGGCGGCTACGGGTTAAACGAGGTATCCCATGGCCATTGATCCTATCTGCGGTATGACCGTCGACGAGGCAACCGCGATCCGCGCCGAGCGGGACGGCGAGACCTTCTACTTCTGCTGCGAGCATTGCCGCAAGAAGTTCCTCGCCGGCGACGAAGGTGACGGTGCCAACGGTCATGGTGGTCATGACCTGATGCAAATGGGATCGCCGGCCAAGTCCGCCGACGGCTACTACTGTCCCATGTGCGAAGGCGTCGAAAGCGACAAGCCGGGCGATTGCCCCAAGTGCGGCATGGCGTTGGAAGCTGCCTCGCCGCCGAAGAGCAAGGGGGCGAAGAAGGTCTACACGTGCCCAATGCATCCAGAGATCGAGCAGGACGGGCCGGGCGCCTGTCCCAAGTGCGGGATGGACCTGGAACCGAAGTTCATCACGCTTGACGATGACGACGATGCGGACGAAGAGCTTGGCGCGATGACGCGGCGGCTGTGGATCGCCGCGGCGTTGACCGTGCCGGTCTTCCTGCTGACGATGCTGCCGATGGTCGGCGTACGGCTGGAATCGGTCGTGTCGCAAGCGGTCAACCACTGGCTGCAGTTCGCCTTGACCACGCCGGTGATGTTCTACTGCGGCTGGCCGTTTCTGGTTCGCGGCGTCCGTTCGATCGTGAACTGGAACTTGAACATGTTCACGCTGATCGCCATCGGCGTGACCGCGGCCTACGGCTACAGCACCGTGGCGATGCTGTTTCCCGAGTTGCTGCCGGAGTCGTTCAAGACGCACGGCGGACACGCCGAGATGTATTTTGAAGCGGCCGCCGTAATCCTTACGCTGGTGCTGCTCGGCCAGGTGCTCGAATTGCGCGCTCGCCGGCGGACCAGCGGCGCGATCCGCGAATTGATGTCGCTGGCGCCGCCGACCGCAATGGTGATTCGCGACGGCCGGGAAGAAGAGATCCCGCTGGAGGAGGTGCGCCTGCACGACCGCATCCGCGTCAAGCCGGGCGAGAAGATCCCCGTCGACGGCGAACTGGCCGAGGGACGCAGCTCGATCGACGAGTCGATGATCACCGGCGAGCCGATCCCGGTCGAAAAGCAGCCGGGCGACGCCGTAATCGGCGGCACCGTCAATCAGACAGGCAGCTTTGTGATGACCGCCTCGAAGGTCGGCGACGATACGTTGCTGGCGCAGATTGTCCGCATGGTCGCCGACGCCCAGCGAAGTCGCGCGCCGATCCAGGGGCTGGCCGACCAGGTGGCCGGCTGGTTCGTCCCGGCGGTGGTGCTAGTGGCGATTGTCACGTTCATCACCTGGGCG
>JBGTJT010000392.1:0-7745 GCA_041744995.1 Pirellulales bacterium
GGTCGGCGCGGCTTATCGCGGCAGCCCGCGCGGGATGCGTGGCGGGACCATTCTTGTCTCAGGCAACGCCGGGCACGAAGCGGGCTGCTCGATGCGTCGCGGCCTGATCGTCATCGGCGGCGACTGCGGCGATTTCGCCGGCTTCAGCATGTTGGCCGGCAATGTCTATGTGTTCGGCGACTGCGGTCGACGACACGGCGCCGCGATGCGACGCGGCACGCTGGGACTGTTCGGGCCGCAACCGCCGGTGCTGCTACCGACGTTCCGCAAGGCAGGCAGTTATCGACCCCAGTTTTTGCAATTGCTGTTCCAGCAACTCAAGCGGCGCAACTTCGCTGTGCCGGACGAAATCACCGAAGCCGAGTTCGAGCTATACCACGGAGACATGGTCGAACTGGGTCGGGGGGAAATCCTGATCCGCAAAAAGTAGAACAGAAGGCAACAGAGAAAACGGAGAATTAAAGTCTCTGTTATCTTTGTACCCTTTGTTACCTGAACGCTAGTCAATCAATGCTTGCTTGTGGAAGCCAAAGCGGTGGAGACAATCCTGCCAATCCACAAAGCCCAGTTGCTCAGCTACATGAAGTTGCTAGATATTCCTTTGGGGCTACTGATCAATTTTTAATGAGATCAAACTGACCGACGGCGTAAGCCGACTGATTCTGCCGGGAGCCAATCTGGAGTAAACAGAGTGGAAAGGAGGCAACAGAGAGTCAATTCTCCGTTCTCTCTGTTACCTTCTGTTCAATACGTTCCTAGAGTCGGCATGGCGTCCGGCGAAGCACATGCCGAAGTAGTTTTTGAGTGATTCCTAAATATAGTACATCGGCGAACTCTTTTCGTTCGCCCGTTCGACCAAATCGGCCAGCGTGATCCCTTCCAGCAGGTCTTGCTCGGCTTGCTTGATTTCCTGCCATGTTTGCAGCAACGCCCGAGCGGCCGGGGCGGTGCTGGCGGTGTTGCTGGTTAAGCTCGCGTCGACGCCGTCGACCACGGCGACGATCATGGCCAAGGTCACTTCGTCGGCCGGCTTGCTAAGCTGGTAGCCGCCCGCGGCGCCCCGGGTGCTGTTGACCAGGCCGGCGTTCTTTAGTTGCAGCAGAATCTGCACCAGAAACCGCGGCGGGATGCCGTGCGTGTCGGCAATCTCGCGAATCCGCACCGGCTCCCCCGTTGACTGCCGCATGGCCAGTTCCAGCATCGCCAAGGCGGCGTATTCGGTCTTTGCGGAGAGTTTCATCACAAGCTAAATTCCGGAGCCGCCCGCTTGTTCTTCCATCGTATGCAGCCCGCATTCGGTCTTGGCGGTGCCGCTCCAGCGGCCGGCCCGTTCGTCAAGTTCGCCTTCACCAACCGCCCGCGTGCAGGGCCAGCAGCCGATGCTGGGATAGCCTTGGTCGTGCAGCGGATTGTAGGGAATATCTTCCTTCATGATCAACGTCCAGACTTCTTTCTTGGTCCAATTCGCCAAGGGGCTGATCTTTACAAGGTTGAACTTCTTGTCCCAGCCGACAATCGGCGAAGCGGCCCGATGCTCGCTTTGGTCTCGCCGGATGCCGCTCATCCAGCCGTGAAACCCCTGGATCGCTTCGCGCAACACCGTGATCTTGCGGTCAAAGCAACACT
The DNA here is from genome assembly GCA_041744995.1 of Pirellulales bacterium. Lineage (GTDB taxonomy): Bacteria > Planctomycetota > Planctomycetia > Pirellulales > UBA7805 > JBBDLY01. Next base: position 1,627 of record JBGTJT010000392.1, read on the forward strand.
GGGTCGGATCCTTGGCGTACAACGGCCCGCCATGCTGCTTCTCGTAATCGGCGGCGCTCAACGGATGCGAGCGATAATCGACCGTCATGCCGTACCGCTCGGCAATGCGATCTCGTAGGTCGTGCATCTCAGCGAATTGATAGCCGGTCTCCAGATTGAACACGTACACCTGCGGCTGGATCCGGGCCAGCATGTGCAGGATCACGCACCCCTCGGGACCAAAGGCGGTCGCCATCGTCAGCTTCGGATGAAACTTCTCCACCGCGTACTCGATGATCTCCCACGGCGAGGCGGTCTCCAGCCGGGCGCTGTCGGCGGCCAATTCGGCGAGCAGTTCGGCAGTCGGCTCGAGCGGCGATTCGTTGCTATAATCGGGCCGTTCGACCCCCTCATTGGAGAGCATCCGCCCGCGACTGTCGCCGCCGGCCGGCGGGTCGACGCCGGTCACCAGGCTGGGATCGTCGGTGGCAAGCTGTTCGATTTCAGTGTTCATCGCGGGCCATAATAGGTTCGTGGAGGCTGGAATCATACTTATGTTACTAATCAAAGTCAACTATGCCACTTCCTTAGATATCGACTGACGAGTTTGGTTTCTTCAGTTTGTAACGATTTTGCGGATTCGCCAGAAAACCAAACGGCCAGGGACGGCCAGGCATTTGAATGTCTGTCAGGTCAGTTGGAACAGAAGGAAACGAAGAGAACGGAGGAATCAAACTCTGTTGACTCTGATCCGCTCTGTTGCCTGGAAAGGCAATTGAAATCGCAAAATGTATCCCCCCATCATGTACGGTTTGACGTTGATGCAAGTGGATCTTACCTAACTAATCAGGGGCGAGATTGTGTAAAACACACTATACCGCCAACAAGTTTCCGGCGAATCTAGGATCAATTCTGTTGAGTACACTGAGGGAAAAGGAGACAACGGAGAGGCCTTCTTTGTTCTCTCTGTTCCCTTCTGTTCAAACTTCTTGGCCCATCAATCCGTTTCCACCCTTAAAGCCCTGGCCTTGGATGGCTATCCTGGCGCTGCGACTACTTGACTGGCATCAGCCGGTGTGTGAGTATCGCCGCAAGCGGCTCCAGCTCAATAGTGCAAGGAAAAAGAACATGGCAGACAAGGTTTTCGTAGCAGTCGACGTGGGGGCTTCCAGCGGTCGGCATATGGCTGGCTTGTTTGACGGCGGTCAGCTTAAATTGGCCGAAATCTATCGATTCGAGAACGGACCGGTCTACGTCGGCGACCACATGCATTGGGACGTGCTCGGCCTGTGGAAGGATATCACCGTCGGACTGCGGGCGGCCGGCAACGACTACGGCCGTTCGTTGGCCAGTGTTGGGGTTGATACCTGGGGCGTCGATTTCGGGCTGCTCGGCCGGGGCGACGAACTGCTCGGCAATCCGTATCACTATCGCGACGCACGCACGCACGGCATGTTCGAGGCGGCCTTCGAGCGGGTGCCGCGCACCGAGAACTTCGCCCAGACCGGCCTCCAATTCATGGAGATCAACTCGCTGTACCAGTTGCTCTCCATGAAGCTATCGAACTCGCCGATACTGGAAATGGCTGAATCGCTGCTGTTCATGCCAGACTTGTTCCACTGGCTGATGACCGGCGAAAAGGTCAACGAGTTTACCGACGCCACGACCAGCCAATTCTACAATCCGCTACGGGGCAATTGGGCGCGGCAGTTATTGAGCAAGTTGGGCATTCCCACGAACATCTTGTGCGACATCGTGCAGCCGGGCACGAAGCTTGGCAAACTCCGCAAGCAAGTGGCCGGCGAGACCGGTCTGCCCGGCATCGAAGTTGTGCTGCCTGGCACGCACGATACGGCCAGCGCCGTGCTGGCCGTGCCGGCCGACAGCATCGAAGACTCCGTGCCCAACTGGTGCTATATCAGTTCCGGCACTTGGAGCCTGATGGGCGTGGAAAGCCCCGAGCCGATCATCAACGATCGCGCCAGCGAGCTGAACTTCACCAATGAAGGGGGCGTTGGCAATACGACGCGGGTGTTAAAAAACATCGCCGGCCTGTGGCTGGTGCAGGAGTGTCGCCGCGTCTGGAATCAGGAGGGGGCCGATCACAGTTGGGACGATCTGGTCCATCTGGCCGAGGGGGCGCGGCCGTTGGTCTCGTTGATCGATCCGGACCACGCCAGTTTCGTTGCTCCGGCGAACATGGCTTCGGCCATTCGCAACTACTGTCGCGATACAGGACAAACGGTGCCTTCGAGCGAGGGCGCCGTGATTCGCTGCGCTCTGGAGAGCCTAGCCCTGCGGTATCGGCAAGTGCTGGGCTGGCTGGAGGAGCTGATCGGCCAGCGGATTGAAACGATTCACATCGTCGGCGGCGGCTCGCAGAACGAGCAACTCAATCAGATGACCGCCGACGCCTGCCACCGCCGCGTGCTCGCCGGCCCGGTCGAGGCGACCGCCACCGGCAACATCCTGATGCAAATGATCGCCATGGGCGAAGTCGCCAGCATCGCCCAAGCGCGGAAGATCGTGCAACAGAGCTTCCCCACCGAGGAATACACCCCGCGCGAAACCGCCCGCTGGGACGAGGCATTCGAGCGGTTCGAGGCATTGTCCCGCTAGGCCGCGGACAAACAAAGTCGACAAATCAGGCTGCATAACGAGCATCAGCCATGAGTTCCGTATTTCTCTCCGTTGACCTGCGCCGTGGGCCGCGTCATCATTAAGTAAATCGTCCTGCCTTTTACCCACCTCCTTCGGATGCGGCGCTCATGCTCTTTCCACGTTCTTGTTTATTCCTGCGGCGAATTCCTCTGGCGGTCTGCCTTGCAGTAGCCGCGCCCGCTTTGTCCGCCGAATCGATCGAGCGCGATCGCGAGGGACCGTTCGAGTTGCTCGACGGCGATCGCGTGGCTTTGGTCGGCAACACCTTGTTCGAGCGCGAGCAATCGTTTGGCGATTGGGAGCACGAACTCACCCGACGCTATCCGGACCGTCATGTCACGTTTCGCAACCTCGGTTGGAGCGGCGACCGCCCCAGCGGCATCTCGCGCAAGCGATTCGGCAACGTAGATGAAGGTTTCCAGCACTTGCGCAAATCGATCGAACTGGTTCGCCCCACCGTGGTGTTGATTAACTACGGCGCCAACGCCGCGCACGAAGGCGAGGCTGGGCATAAGCAGTTCTTCGCTGAGTTGGACCAACTGTTCGCGCTGCTCGAACCGACCGGCGCCCGCCTGGTGCTCGTCACGCCGATCGAACACGAACACCTAGGCGAACCGTTGCCGAACCCGGCCCCTTACAACGCCAAGGTTCGCGCGCTGCGCGACGCAATGAAAGAGTACGCCGAAGCCCAGAACTGCGACTTTGCCGATCTCGTCGAACATTTCCAGCGAGCGAGCACCAAAGCGAACGATTCCGTCGAGCCGACCGACGCCTGGACCGACAATGGCATCCATTTCAGCCCCTACGGCTATTGGCGCAGCGCGGCGGAGTTCGCCCGTTCGCTGGGACTGCAACCGCAGCCGAAATGGTCGATGGAACTGGATGCCAAGGGGCAACTCATCAATGCCGCGGGCGTTGCCGTTGACGACCTGACAGCCAAGACGGAGCCAGCGAGTTTTGCCTTGACCTTCCAGGCCACCGATAAGGCGGTTCCGCGAGCGACCCTTCCGCCGCACGCTCCAGAAGGGGCGCAGCAGTTCGCCGACGCCCGCACGATGCAACTGCGAGGCCTCTCGCCGGGCAAGTATCGCTTGACCATCGACGGCCAGCCAGTCGCCACGGCCCCGGCCGAGGAATGGGCGCGCGGCGTTGCCTGGACGACGGGGCCAAGCTTCGCCCAGGCGAACGAACTGCGCGAGGTGATTCGCCGCAAGAATGAGCTCTTCTTCCATCGCTATCGGCCGCAGAACGAGACCTATCTATTCCTGTTCCGCAAGCACGAACAGGGGAACAACGCGGTGGAAATCCCGCAATTCGATCCGCTCATCGAAGCCGAAGAGAAACGGATCGCCGAACTGCGGCAACCCAAACACCATACATACCGCATCGAGCGGCTAGAGGAGTAAGAAACGTGATCAAGTGGCGAATGCGGAATGGGGAATGCGGAATGCGGATTTCGCTTGCGGGGTTGATGTCGGTGGTCTTGTTGTTGGTCGGCGCCATGCCGGTTTCGGCCCAGCGGGGTTTGCAAAACATCCCTGAGCCGGACCCCGACGAAGAGTTGGCGACGTTCATTCTGCCGGAAGGATTCGAGGCGAACCTGTACGCCTCCGATCCGCTGCTGCGTAAACCGATTCACATGAACTTCGACGCCGAGGGGCGGCTGTGGGTTGCCAGCAGCGAGATTTACCCGCAGATCGAACCGGGCCAACCGGCCAACGACAAGATTCTGTTGCTCGAAGACACCAACAACGATGGCCGCGCCGACAAAACAACCACCTTCGCCGACGGCCTGCTGATTCCCACCGGCGTGCTGCCCGGCGACGGCGGCGTCTACGTGGCCAACAGTACCGAGTTGCTGCACCTGACCGATACCAACGGCGACGGCCGTGCCGATCGGCGGCGGATCGTGCTGAGCGGGTTTGGCACCGAAGACACCCATCATATCCTGCACACGCTCCGCTTCGGCCCCGACGGCATGATCTACATGAACCAGTCAATCTACATCCACAGCCACATTGAAACGCCTCACGGCGTGCGGCGGATGGACGGCGGCGGCGTGTGGCATTTCCGGCCCGAAACACTGGAACTGGAAACCTTCACGCTCGGCCTGGTCAACAGTTGGGGGCACGTGTTCGATCGGTTCGGGCAATCCTTCCAGACCGACGGGGCCGGCGGCGACGGCGTCAACTATGTCTATCCCGGCTGGGTCGGCATCACCTCGCCCGGTGCGAAGCGCGTAATGCGGGGGCTCAACCCCGGCAGCCCCAAGCATTGCGGCCTGGAGCGGATCAGCGGCCGGCACTTTCCCGAAGACTGGCAAGGCGATCTGATCGCCAACGACTTTCGCGCCCACCGCGTCTGCCGCTTCAAATTGAGCGACGACAACAGCGGCTTCTCCTCGCAACAGCAGCAGGAAGTGATCAAAAGCTCGCACGTGGCGTTCCGCCCGATCGACGCCAAGATGGGGCCTGACGGCGCGCTGTACATTGCCGATTGGTACAACCCGATCATTCAACACGGCGAGGTCGACTTTCGCGATCCGCGACGCGATCACGTCCACGGCCGCATCTGGCGGGTGACCGCCAAGGCGCGTCCGCTGGTCGAAAAGCCGCGGATCGTCGGCGCGGAGATTGCCGAGTTGCTGGCGATGCTCGAACTGCCAGAGCAATTCACGCGCGATCATGCCAAGCTGGAACTCAAGTCGCGGGGCAAGCAAGCGGTGCTGTCTGCGCTGGAGAAGTGGGTCGCCGCGCTCGATCTGGCCACCGACGAAGGCCGGCAGGCGGCCCTGGAAGGCTTGTGGACCTACCAGTCGCTCAATGTGGTCGAACCGCGCCTGCTGGCGACGCTGATGCAGGCAGACGATTTTCGCGTTCGCGCCGCGGCCACCCGCGTGCTCTATCATTGGAGCGACTCCGTACCGCAAGCCATGACATTGCTGAGCGAGGCGGTGGCGGATGAGCATCCGCGCGTGCGGCTGGAAGCCGTTCACGCCTTGAGGAATGTGTCCGACCCACGGGCGTGTCAGGTGGCCGCGCGGGTGTTGAACATGCCGATGGATGCGAACCTGGACTACGCCCTGTGGGTGACCTGCCGCGACACAAAAGACCGCTGGCTGACCGCCTTGCAGGCGGGCGAGATCGACTTTGGCGGCAATGTGGCCCACCTGAACTTCGCGCTCAAGGCGGCCGAGACCAACGACGTCGTACCGCTGCTGGTCGATCGCTACCGCAAAGGCGAGGTGCCCGCCGAGCAACGCACGGCGGTGTTGGCGACGATTGCCTCGCTGGGTCAGCCGGATCACTTGGGGGTCGTGTTCGAAGCCGCGTTGGCGGATGACCTGGCGCCCACCGATCGGCGGCAACTGCTGGCGGCGTTAACCGGCTCGGCCCACCGCCCGTCGGGAAACCTGGCCGATGTGGGCAAACTACTGGACGACCAAGATCCCGCGGTCGCGGCCGCCGCCTTGGCCGCGG
>JBGTJT010000393.1:0-10909 GCA_041744995.1 Pirellulales bacterium
TTTTCAGATCCGTCAAGCAACTCAGCCAGAATTTCGCCCCTTCAGTCTCGTTAAGCCAGAGACCCAATAGTGCTTTTTTTCCTGATAAATTCACACCAATGGCCACATAAATGGTGTGTTTGTTGACGTGCCCAGAGTCGCTTGCCGATCAACTGAGGCTCAAACGTTCCATCGCAATCTCGCGGGATTTCCAATTGGCAATTTGCCGAGCTCGCCTTGAACGGTTTTCGGGCTATGGCCATTGCGATGGTTCTTACGTTGACCCGGCGAAGCTGTATCCGACGCATCGGAAGACCCTTGAGCCGCCAGTTCGCTGCGACCAAAATGAACGTCCAGTTCGCTGTTCAACATTCCCTCCAATGCCGTTTTCATCAACGTCCGCATCAATCCGTTAGGTCTTCAAGAGTCCTTGACTCGCCTGCCATTTCCAAAGCAAGTGCTTCGGCTTTTTCTCTGAGTTTCGCTTCCATGCATCAATCTCCATAATAAAGTGATCAAAACCTTAAAGTGCTACGAAATCTCCCCCTTTGACACAATATTTCTTACAAGCCCGAATTTTCAAAATGGGCGTTTTCGCGGTGCGATTCGCCAGTGGAGCTTCGCCAGTGGAGCCTGGCTCCGTTTTTCGAATGAATCAGCAGTTTTGCCCGGCTTCGCTCCGCCGAAGCCGCCGCCAAGCTCGTTTAACGGCCGTTAAACCACGGCGCAGGCCTCCGATTGGTGCAACCTGCCTGCCTGCTACGCATGTCTTTAATAGAGGGCGGTGCCGGGTGTTTGGTGCTGCTGCTACGATTCACCCTCAGTTTGGAGATAAAACAATGCCACACACGAAGAAACGTTACTGTTGGCGACTGGCATGCGTACTGGCAATCATCGTTGCCATGGCACCGGTGATTTCCGGCACGGCACTGGGACAAGGAAAGAAGCCGGGTGGAGGCGGAGGCACGCAGCCTGCTGAGCTGGTTTACTACACACACGAGGAGCCTGGCTGGAATGTCACTTGTATGACTATGTTGCCTGACGGCAGCAACAAGACACCGACGACGTGTGGCGAGCCCAGCCACCTGCTGCACGGCGGACAGCGCTGGTTCGTGACCAGGCAAGCCATTCCAGGTGAGTTCTACCCGATCCGCTTGGCGACCCAAATGTTTAATGGCGCCCAGGAGGGCGACTTGGAATTGGAATATCGGGGTGACATCGATCCCGACAACGAATGGTCCGCCTGGTTTAGCCTGGAGATCGATGGTGACGGCTCTCCCAACACATTTCGTTGGACTACCAGCGGAGTGGAGATCAATCAGATCGAAATCACCGGCGACGTTCAGGTATTTGACCTGTTCGGTGATGGCTCGGCCATAGTGTCCGTGCAGTTTGCTTCCGCCATCGGCCATGCGATTGGTGAAAAATGGCTTTGCGGAGTCCGCAAGAGCGCGCGAATTGAGTTGTTCGCCGCGTCCCAGACCGGCCAGCTGGTGCAATTGACTGACGATCCGACGCTCGAACCGCATTTTTCGAGCCTTCGCTGGGTTCCGGGCGACGGTGGAATTTCCTGGATCGGACAGGGCTGGATCGTGACAGATATCGTCGACGGCGCCGTGTATGGCGACGTGGTGGAGACCGGAATTTATAGCGTGTATTTCACCGATCCCTTCGATGGTCCTTTCCCCTCCATTCAATTGGTGGATGAGGCACAGTTTGTTCACTGGTCCGAACCCTTCATCTCCGTCATTCGCGATCATTCCTGGGCCTCGGATGGCAACCGGCTAATCTACAGCTATACCGACGATTCCGGCTTCATCGGGATGGGTTTCGTGGTAGTGGATTTTGTAAACCAGTCAGAAGTGGATATTCCGCTGGACCGAGCAGGTTTGCTCGACTGGTCGGCTGCGGGCGAGTGGATCGCTGTGGAAACCAACCACGGAATTGAAAGAATCCGTCCTGACGGCAGCGGAAGGCAAGTCCTATTGGCCAACTCCAGCAAGGGCTGGAATAACTATACCTATCGAGGTCCTCGTTGGGCCCCCGACAGCCAAAATCTGGTGTTCGGCTTGCAGACCTTCAATCATCGCGACTGGTCCTTTACCCTCGATGTGTGGCGGGCGAAAGCGGACGGGAAAAGCGCGACTAATCTGACAAACGTCCCCCAGGGCCATATCGCCTGGCCGACGGCTTGGCGGAAAAACTAGGTGGGCGACTGGGCGCTGGGCAATTGTTATAATTGCCGCATGAATCGACGCGGTCGGTATCTGAATAAGCGATCGACAACGCGATCGGTCGTTTAACGGCAAGCGGCAGGCGACTGCGTTCGCAAAGGTCGGCCCCCCTAAACGAATTCGGCATGGTGATTTATGAGTGACTGGAATCCGCGAGCTAATGAGATATTTGCTGATGCCATCCTGATCGAGGATCCAGCCGGGCAGACTGAGTATCTCCAGCAGCAGTGCGGCACGGATGCTGCATTGCGCGCCCAGGTCGAGTCTCTGCTGCAGGCGCACACCGAGGCCGGCAGTTTTCTCGATCATCCGCTGGCCGGCAACGCCGCTGGATACGCCCTCACGGGCCAGCGCGATAGTACCCGCCAAGATGGCAACGGTGCCGGCCGCAGCAATGGCCAGGAGGACGATGCCGGCCAGACTTCGGCCAAAGACTCCGACCACAGCAGCCACAATTCGCTCGACGCCAACGGTTCGAGCCAGGTCCAAGCCGGAACGGAAATTGCCGACCGCTACCAATTGATCGAGTTGCTCGGCGAAGGGGGCATGGGCGCGGTGTGGATGGCCGAGCAATCGCAGCCGGTGCGGCGGATGGTGGCGCTGAAGCTGATCAAGCCCGGCATGGACTCGCGCGCCGTGCTGGCTCGCTTTGAATTCGAGCGGAAGGCGCTGGCCGTGATGGACCATCCGAACATCGCCAAGGTGCTCGACGGCGGCACGACCCTACACGGCCGCCCTTACTTTGTCATGGAACTGGTGCGCGGCATGCCGCTGACTGACTACTGTGACCAAGCGCAACTGACGATCGACCAGCGGCTGGAGCTGTTTATCCAGGTCTGCTCGGCCGTGCAGCACGCTCATCAGCAGGGCATCATCCACCGCGACCTCAAGCCGTCGAACATCTTGGTCACCGAGCGGGACGGGACGGCGGTGCCCAAAGTGATCGACTTTGGGCTAGCCAAGGTGCTCTGCGGCGATCAGTCGCTGACCGACATGTCGCTGCACACAGTATTCGGCACGGTGGTAGGTACGCCGCTGTACATGGCCCCCGAGCAGCTCGGCACCAGCACGCTTGACATCGACACCCGCAGCGACCTGTATTCGCTGGGCGTAATCCTGTACGAGTTGTTGACGGGCACGACGCCGATCGAGCGCCAGAGGCTCAAGGACGCGGCCTGGGACGAGGTCCGCCGCCTGGTGCGCGAGGAGGAACCGCCGCGCCCCAGCGCGCGGCTGTCAACTACCGATTCACTCCCCAGCGTCGCAGCCTGCCGCCACGCCGAGCCATCGCGTTTGCGCGGCCAGGTGCGCGGCGAACTGGACTGGATCGTGATGAAAACGCTGGACAAAGACCGCAACCGGCGCTATGCGACGGTCAATGGCTTGGCCTGTGATCTTCAACACTACCTATGTGACGAACCGATTGATGCACGGCCAACGACGACACGTTATCGGCTGCGCAAGTTCTATCGGCGGAACCAGCGCGCGGTCATTGCCGCGGGGGTGATCCTGGCGACGCTTCTAGCGGGCATCGCCGGCACCACGATCGGGATGGTTCGGGCCCAGCAGGCCAGACATGGCGAGAAGCTGCAGCGGATCATGGCCGAGCAACATGCGGCCGATGCACTGGCCGAACGTGATGCAAAAAAGCAAGCGATGCTGGCGGAAGAATACCAGCGAATGATGGCTGAGAGCGCAAAAGAAAGGGCCGAAGCTAACGAACAGCGAGCTCTGGCCGAACGCGATCGCGCCGACCGTCAGCAACGCGAGGCCGTCGCACACGCAAACATGGCTCAAGCCATCAGCGATTTCCTACAGAACGACTTGCTGGCGCTAGCCAGTGTACAGGGCCAATTCGATTTCGGCGCTGCCGGTTTAGGAAAGGATGTGACGGTGCGTGAGCTGCTGGATCGGGCGGCTACCCAAATCGACGGCCGGTTCATCAATCAGCCGTTGCTGGAATCCGCAATTCGCTGGACGATCGGCGAGTCCTATCGCAAGCTGTCCGAGATCAACCTGGCGGAGCCACACCTCGAACGAGCGGTAGCACTGCGATTGGAAATTCTAGGACCGGATGATCCCGATACGCTCCGCGCTCAAACGAGTCTGGCGATAACCTACCAGGTTATGGGCCGAAACCAGGAAGCAATCGCTTTGTACGAGCACCTGCACAAAGCGTACGACGCGAACATGGGAGCAGAAGGGCCACAGGCGCTTGACGCTCTCCGAAACCTCGCAGGCATGTACCGCGGCGTCGGTCGTTTAAAAGAGTCTATTGCCTTGTATGAGAAGATTCGCGATGCGCAACTGGCTGAGCCGGGTATCGAGGATCTCGACACACTCAAGACCTTACACAACCTCGCCGTGGCTTACAACGACGCGGGCCAGCCGACGCAAGCCATCGAATTGCTCGAACTAGTGTGCGACGGGCACAACACTAAGCTCGGCGCCGAACACCCGCTTACGCTATGGGTGCTAAATACTCTTGCCGCGACTTATACAGACGGTGGCCGCGTTGAGGAGGCAATTCAACTATGTGAGCAGGTACGCGATATTCAGATTCAGACGTTGGGCAGCGAACACGGCGATACATTGCTGACACTCAATGTCCTGGCGCGCGCGTATTTCGAGGCGGGGCAGGTCGCCCAGGCGGTTGAACTGGGCGAGTATGTTCGAAACAAGCGATGGGAAAAAAACGGATCTGATCACCCGCGCACGCTGCGTGACCTCGGCGCCGCGTACCACGCCGCGGGACGATTTGACGAATCGATCGAGGTGCTTGAGAAGGTTCTCCATTTCTTGATGCAGAGAGTCGGAACGTCTGATGGGAACATTCCAATCGTCCTCGATCGCCTAGCAATGGTTTATAAAGATACGGGTCGCCTAGCCGAGGCAGCGGAGCTGATAGAGCGGGCGGCGCTTGCGATAGAAGATCGAAACTATGAGCACAATTTTGCGTCTCGCGTCATGGCCGACTGCGTTATCATCTTGAGTGAAGCGGAGCAGTTCGAAAAGATCGATGAATGGGCTGGAAAGTGGCTGACGGTGTTGGCCGAGCGCCACGGCACTAACTCAATTGCCTACGCGGACCAGTTGGACGTCTTGGGGCTGAATCTTCTTCGGCAGGAAAAATGGTCGCTGGCCGAGTCGACGCTGCGCCAATGCCTGGTGATCCGCCAGCAGGACGACTCGCAGAGCTGGGCAACAATGAACTGCCAATCGATGCTGGGCACTGCTCTGTCGGGGCAGAACAATTATGGCGACGCCGAACCGCTGCTGCTGGCCGCATATGCCGGCATGCAGAAGCTCGAAGCAAGCGCGATGGACGCGCCGCCCAAGTCCCGTGATCGACTCGCTCAAACGGCCGACCAACTGGTCGCACTTTATCGATCGATCGACAACCCGGAACAACTCGAAAAATGGCAAGTCGAGCGAGCGATGTACGACGATTAAGCGATTAGTGTATAGGCGCCTGCAGCTTCGTTTAACGGCAAGCCGCAGGCGACTGTGGGTGTTATCTTCCATACCTGCTTGTGCGAACGCCGTCGCCTGCGGATTACCGTTAAAGGAAATTGGTGCAAGGTGGGTGCCGGCTACGCATGTCTTTATAGACCAGCAAAACGACCGCTCTCTAGGCCAACGGTATAGAGATGACCGTAGGAAACAAGCAGGGTTTGGAGCATGACTATGTACAGAAAACCACAATCCACTGCGTTTACTCGCAAAACTTTAGCTTGGGCCCTGCCGAATAAGCGTTTCGGGCTGCTTGCGACCACCTGCATCGGCATCGCCCTTTTCCTGGGTATCGCACAACCCGTCGGGCATCGCGCGGCTGCTATCCAACAGCACGGTGATGAAGAGCGGCACTCGGTCAGTGAACACGGCGAGCCAACAACCGAAGGTTCACAAAGACCCGTCCAAGGATTGCTCGGTCATTACTACACGTCTATCAACTACCACGATCCTGCCACGGTGGACGAATTCTGGATTCCCGTTCCGAGCGGCACTCCCGACGAGACCCGCATCGATCCGCAGATTGCATTTGGCAAGGACCACGGGTTCGAGTGGGTAGATGGCGTTGAGAACAAGCAGTTGGCCTGGTGGACGCCGGATGAGGCCAGCGGAGTGATCTGGACCGGTTACATTCGCCTGCCCAAGGCGGGCACGTATTACTTCTCCACGGTCTCCAACGGACCATCGGCGGTGTATCTGAACCAGGCGCGGGTGTGGCTCAACGGCAATCAGGGGGGCAACAGCGTGCCGGGCGAAGTCTTCTCGTACATCGAGCCCGGCAGCGAGGCGGCGTTAAACCCATCGCACAAGGTTTATCTCGTGCCGGTGACGGTCGAGGCCGAGCAGATCCTGCCGATCGAGGTCCGCTACCTGCGCCACACGCACCGCGGCGGGCCGCGCGGCATCGATCTCTACTGGGTCACGCCGGATTCATCGACCGATGCCGGCGGCAAGCCGCTCGCCCAGATCATCCCTGCCGAAGCGCTGTACGTGCATGCGCCGGGGCCGATTCAGACGCCGACCACCAGCGGAATCCACAGCACGATCAGCAGCGATTTCCTTGACCTGCCGGTTCTGCCGGAAACCTACGCGACACTGACGATCCGCCTGGCCGATGCCCAGGGCCGGCCCGTACCCAACCACCGGGTGCACGTGTCCAGCCTCGTCAGCTACGGCCACAGCCCCGATGCAATCATTCAGCCGGAGCATCCCACGGATGAGAACGGCGTCACGACCGCCAGGCTACACGGCCAATTTCCACAGCACGATTCACGCCTCTTCGCTACGGACGTGACGGACATGGTGGACATCGCCCAGGTGGCGAATGTTCGTCATCTCAAGGCCGAAAACTCATTCCTGCCACACACATTGGCCCCCTACTACGACGACAACAAGTTTCGGGTGGACTCGTTGCCGCTGGTAAGCGGGCGGCCGGTGACGATCACGGTGCCGCTGACGAACCACAACCAATTTGATGCCGAGTTGACGGTGATCTTCCGCATCAACGAGCTGAACATCGGGGCGAAGGACTGGCAGGAAATCGCGCGGGTGTCGGATGTCAAGCTGGCGCCGGGCGAGACGAGGGAAGTGAGCGCGCAGTGGACGCCGCACGAAAGCGGGCACTGCTGCATTCGCGTCGATCTGATGGGCCGACTCGTGCCCGCAATCGCCACCATCGGTCCCGAAGTGCTTCTTACTCCGCAACTGGCGCTAACTGCAACGCTAAGGGGAGCAGGCAACGTCACGCAGTCGCCAATGGGTTCGCGGCAGCGCAATTTGGGACCGGTGAGCCGGGGGCGCGGTAACCTGGGGCCAATGCTAAGAGGTGCATTTGGAGCACCGTACGAAGCTTCTCACGGCACGGGCGGAGGGTCCCCGAACCCTTCGGGAGGTATGCCTGATTTCTCACGGCAACCCAAAACTCCTCTTCATGCCGATGATCCAGGTGGCCCGATAGTCGGCGAGCCGCGTCCAGATTATGTCGATCCGTCACGAGATCCCGATGAATTTGCGGAGTTCGCTGAAAGTGCCGAGGCCATTACCCGTGACCTGCAGCAAGAGGCTTTTGACCGCGCGGAAACAGCAACCAGCACCCAAGAACGGGCAAGCGCCATGGCGGAATACGAAGAGTACAAGGAGCTTGGGGACGAGTTCTCCAGGGCGGCGAAGGCCTGGCGAAGCGGTGGAAACGAGCGAGAGGGCCAGAGCGGTTTCAGCCAGCCTGGCAAGGATAACGATCGAGCAGGATTCCGCCCTGAGATTACTACCCAAGAAAGCCCGCCGGACGCTGAATTATCACCATTGGAACGCTATGACTTCGCTAAGGATGATCGATACGTCGAACCAGCAACTTCGACCTCCGATTCTGGGCGACGGCGCCCCAATGCAGTATTGGAGGCTAGTTGGCGGTTTCTTGCCGCCGAGGCGGCAGGCGACGCTGAAGCGATGTCCATTCATTGGGCTGGCCTGCGGCATCATGCCGGTAGCATGGCTAATGATCATCGAAGGGTCGCCGAAGCGATTGACCAACAGGAGCAAACGTTCAGGGAAGATCAACCCACCAGGGAGTCTCTGTTGAGGCGCGCCTCGCTGCACCGTGCTCTCGCTACAGTAGCAGATAAACTAGCCTTTGCTGAAATCGAAGCGGATTCATCCACCAGACTGACTAGCACCTTTGCGGTAGGTAACCCAACGGACACCGAAGCGACTATCGACCTGCACATTCGCCCAGTCTCAATGCCACCGCAATGGCAACTGTCGATCATCGATGCCTCCGACGCCGCATCACCTGATGAGACCAAGCCGCTGGTGCGCGAGGAGAAGGTGGGCGAGCATTACACCGTGCGGCTGCCTGCCGGCGGGAGCACGCGGGTGGCGTCGGTGCTGGTACCGGTGGGGGGCGTCGGGCAAAACACCACCGCGCGATGGGCCGTCGAAGGGAAGATCGGCGACGAGCTGATCGGCGGAATGATGCACGAAATGCACGTGCCGGCTGTTGATGCACTGGCCCAGCCGCCCGGTGCTGCTGATATCGCCGCAACCATTGCGCCGGCGGATATCGCGCCTCCGACGTCGCTACCAGGGTTGGCGTTAATCGTCGGTGTTGCACTACTGGCTCTTGCCATTGGAATGATGACGCTCGCACTTCGCTACCGTAATAGAGCTGCACAAACAGCGGAGAAGCGTGACTTTTAGAGTTTTAGTCTGTATGCGCGCATTCTTTTTCGGTGTGGCACACAGGCTGGAAGCCTATGCCACGTTAGGAGCTACTCGTCATGAACATTAAGAAAACACTGCTGATCGGCTTGCCGATCGCCGCTCTGGTGATGGTGGCTGCGATTGCCGGGTTTGTGTTACTTATTTTTTCGCTGACGCGCGGCGCAACAGATGCGGCCGACCGGTTCCTGGCCCTCTCGGCAGAAGGCAAGCATCACGAGGCGTATCTGTCGACCGCCAGTGCCTTTCGCGCTCAACAAGACGAAGCTTCGTTCATCACAATGATGGGGCAACTCGGTCTCGACGGCTACGCCTCGGCATCCTGGCCCAGCCGAAGTATCGTCAACAACGAAGCGACGCTCGAAGGCTCAGTCACGACACGCGCCGGCGCCGTCATTCCGGTCACGATGAATTTGATCAAGGAGAAAGGGGAGTGGCGAGTGCTAGGGCTCACCGTGGCGCGAGGCGGCATACAGCCCGACGTCGCCGGGAAGCAGCTCCCGCCGGACGACGAACTGAGTCGGCTGGTCACCCGCACCTTGCTCGACTTCAACGGCGCACTTCAGGCCCGTGACTTCATCGCGTTCCATGCCAAAGTCTCGGAATTCTGGCAACGGCAGATCGCGCCGGAACAACTCGAAACCGCCTTTCAGCCGCTGATCGACCGGGAAGTTGATCTCGCCGCTATTGAACACGTCGCTCCGATCTTCCGCGAGCCGCCTGCCTTGGACGAGAACGGAATGCTGGTGCTCGAAGGCTACTATCCGACGCGCCAGGCGCGCGTGATATTCGAATTGACCTATACCTACGAACATCCCCAGTGGAAGCTGTTCGGTATTAACGTGGGCCTGCAGGCGCAAGAATCGCAGGATTGATTGAGCGAGTGGACTCGTAGGCGCTGCCAGTCTGAAAACATCTGCCGATCCGGCAGAAACGAGGTGGGGCTACCGAGGGAGCCAGGCAACTGATACAATGGCAGTTCAGATGGGCGGTACCGTTATATACCTCCAAGGACCGATGGCACACACATGCGCCTGCGGCTTGACGTTAAACGACTTTCAATTTGGACATGCTGCAATGAGCGAATTCAGCCGGGTTTTCCACGCCATCGAAGTCGGTGAGCGGCTGGCGGTTTCCGAGTTGTTGCCACTGGTCTATGACGAATTGCGGCGAATGGCGCAAGCCCGCGTGGCGTGTGAATCGCCCAGCCATTCGATCACCGCCACGGCACTTGTTCACGAGGCGTACTTGCGGCTGGTCGGGCCGGCGAATGCTGCTGGCTTCGAAAACCGCGGGCACTTCTTTGCCGCCGCCGGCCTGGCGATGCGCCGCATCCTGGTCGACGCGGCTCGACGTCGCAAAGCCCGCCGGCGACACGACAATGCTTACCGCATGGAAGCGGAGGACCACATCCTTGCGCCGGTGGACGACGACCGGCTAGTCGCGCTCGACGGCGCGCTTGCGGAACTGGAGCAACACGACGCGGTTGCCGCTCAACTGGTCCACATGCGCTACTTCGCCGGTCTCAGCCACCAGGACGCCGCCCACGCGTTGGGCCTGACGCGCCGCCAGGCCGATCGCCTCTGGGCCACTACCCGAGCTTGGCTGTATCGGTGCGTGAAACGGGAACCTGAGCCGAAATGAATTGGCATCCCACGGTTCCTCGATTGGACGCCAGCGGCCAGGAGTCTCTGGACGAGACCACTACTTGATACGCACTCGGTGGGAGTCATCCACGGCACCGTTAGCCCGCTACCGAATCGGTTTGGCCAAACAATAACTTCTCTTGTTAGGGCGTGTAAGTTATTTTGTGTCAGATTTTTTTAGATTGCTATTTCATTCTTTCTTCGAACAGAATCGCGAAGTGATTTAGGGCGGGTTTCCAGTGAGGTATCGGCATCGTCCATTTTTTCGATGCCTCTTGAATGGCCATGTAAACCAACCGCAACGCAGATTCGCGATTGGGG
>JBGTJT010000394.1:0-7199 GCA_041744995.1 Pirellulales bacterium
CCCCAATCGCGAATCTGCGTTGCGGTTGGTTTACATGGCCATTCAAGAGGCATCGAAAAAATGGACGATGCCGATACCTCACTGGAAACCCGCCCTAAATCACTTCGCGATTCTGTTCGAAGAAAGAATGAAATAGCAATCCAAAAAAAACTCTGACACAAAATAATTTACACGCCCTTTTTTTACAGCTCCCTAGGGCTGAACCGGCCGCTCGGACGGCGGAATGTGGATCACGGTCAAGCCGCAGGAGTCCCAGGCCTTGGAACCCCGGCTGACGTTCCAGGTAATGTAGAGCTTGTCGCCGGCCGGATCGATGGCGGTGGAGAACGTCCCCTTGAGCGTGCAGCCGTACTTTTCCTGGTAAAACGGATGCAGGAAGGCCAGCACCTTCTTGGTCCCCGTCTTCACGTCGAACTGCACCACGGGAGTGCCGTCCCGATCGCCGCTGCCGTGAGCGCCCGCCGTGTAGTAAAGATACCGGCCCGTGGGATCGGCATCGATCGAGGCGATGTAGCCTTGCGAGCCCACCGCGGCGGTGCCGATTTTCTTCACCGCTTCGGTCTTGGTGTTGAAGGACCACAGATCGGCATCGGCCTGCCCCCGCCCCAGCGAGACGGTGTAGATGAATCCGTCGGGCGTCTCCTCCGTGGCCGCCCGGCAGCCGATGTGGCTGTTCGGAACTTCCACCGGAGCTCCACCCTGCTCGGGATCAAAGCGCATCAGCGGGCCGTCCCCCTTGCCGGGCACGTAATACAGCCGCCCGGTGCTGCGGGCGAACATCAGGTATCGGGCCGGGCCGTTTGGGCCGGAGTAGAGCAGTTCATGGTTCTTGCAATCGTAGGCGAAAAACTGGTCGCCGCTGTGCTCGCTGTCGCTGCCGGCGGCCGTTCCACCGTAGAAGATCAGCCGGTCGGAATCCAGCACGCTGGTGGGAATGCAGTGCTTGGACACGGGCCCGTGGGCCACGACTTCCGTCTTGCCGGTTTCCGGATTCGTGCGGAGGATCCAGTCTCCCTGGTAATGGAACGCGTCGGTGGTAACGCCAGTTGATCCGCGGTGCGTGGCGTAGTACAGCCAGCCGTCGCTGCCCAAGTCGATGCGGCTGTGGATTTTGCCCGGCGTGTAATGCCCCGGTGGCATGTCCAGTACCTTGGCCGTCTCGGCCAGTGCCCGCAGCGATTTGCTCCGCAGATCGTACTCGAAGAGGATCGCATTTCCGTTGCCATGTTCTCCATCCCCCTTGCCGGAAACCGCTAGATGGTCGCCGATCGCCGAATAGTATTTGCCATCGACCGCCACGCCGTCACCCCAATTGGACCACGGCTTTCCGGGATAGTTCTGGCCGGGATAATACATGAAGTCGATCGTGGGCGGGGTCTTGGCAATCGACACGCCCGGTTGCAATTCCGAAGTGGGCTTGAGGAAATCCGGCGAGTTATCGGTGACGATCTCCTGGCCGCCAGGCAGCGTGGGCGGATAGGGCGGCTCCGCCGGACGAACCCGTTGGGCTTGGACGATGTTGGTCAGGCCGGTTAGGGAAATCAACGCCGCCAGCAACATGGCGGCACAATCTCGGTAAAACGCTTGCATCGTGTTCTCCTTTTGTCGTGGTTATTTGCATGGTCCCTACCGAGTCACCGTCAGCCGCCGGTTGGCGGTCACGCCCTCGCGGACCAGCGTCCCCTTGCCGTGAGGCAGAATGATCTCCAGATCGACCGACTCCACGTCCCCCAAGCCGAAGTGGGCCATTGCGGGCTGGCCCGAGGCGTAGCCGTAACCGGTGGCGATTTCGCGGCAGCCCAGGTATGCCGAAGGATCGCCCAATCGGCCGGCCGCGTAGACGTTCACTCGCGAGCCGATCCCCATCCGGTTGACGCCTTGCGAGCCCTCGACGCGGACGTGCAGCCAATTGCCGCCGGGTGTTTCATTGCGCAGCAGCAGCGAAGGCGACTCGGTCCACCAATTCGGCAGGAACAGGTCCAGCCGGCCATCGTTATCGTAATCGCCGGAAGGACCCGGGGCCATGTAAATCACCTTCCGCTCTCGCAGGACCTTTTCGAACAGGTCGCCGGATCGACGCACCGCCTTGTCTTCGGCCGTGGGGAAATCGTTCACCCCCAGAGCCGACTCGCGAAACCGGGGCAACCCGTCCCGCGCGCCCATGTTCTTGAAGATCACCGGGTGGGGCTGGCCATCGGCGAACTTCACGATGCTGGTATAGAGATCCAGCCAGCCGTCGTTGTCGAAATCCTGCAGCTCGACGTGCGGAGCCTTCATCGGCAGCGGCACCAGACCGACCTGCTCCGTTACATCCTCGAAGGTCGGAACGCCATCCTGGATGCCGCGGTTAAGATAAAGCCGGTTCGCCACGGGCTCCTGCCACGGCTGCTTGAAGTGCTGTCCCAGCACGACGTCAAGCAAGCCGTTTCGATTCACGTCGCCGAAGCAGACGCCGCAAACCATGTTGTCTCCACCGGCACTGGGCCAGGCAAAGACCTCTTGCGAACCGGGCGCCTCGTAAAACTTGCCCTGGCGATCGTTCAGGAACAGACGATTGCCGCCGCTGGGAGAAGCCAGGAAGAAGTCGGGCCAGCCGTCGTTGTTCACGTCGCCTACCGCCACGCCCAATCCGGGGATCCCCTCCGGCAACCCCACGGCGCGCGAGACGTCCTCGAACTGCAAGTTCCCCAGGTTGCGGAACAGCCGGGAACTTTTGGTCGGCGAGCCGTTGTAGCCGGGAATGGGATCCTCGCCCACCAGGATGTCCAGCAGTCCATCGCCATCGTAGTCCAACACCGTCACGCTCCGTCCGCCGAAGGCCGGAGGGCAGGCGCCGTTGCCTTCCGTGATATTGGTGAATTTGCCATCCCCGTCGTTGCGGAACAAGCTGCATCCGGCCAGGGCATAGCCGAGCCGTTCGGTTTGCTTGCTGCCGTTCGGCATCGGCATGCTTCCTACGTACAGGTCCAGGTCGCCGTCGTTGTCCAGATCGGCAAACACCACGCCGGTCGCACGCGTGGAGACCCGCAAACTCGTCTGATCATCCATTCGAAACATGCCCTGCTGGTTGCGCAAGAGCATGTTGGCGGGCCCTTCGGAATGGAACGTTCCGACATAGAGGTCGATCCAGCCATTACCATCCACATCCCCCCAGCCAGCGCCGTGGCCGTGAATGCCTTGTACAAGTTGCGAGAGGCCAGTCTCCTGGCCCGTATCTCGGAACACAAACAGCGGTTTACTCTCCGGGCCGGTCGATTTGTCCTCGGCCCAGGAACAAGGGGGCAGCGAGACCATAAATGCCGCCAGCAACAGGCAGCGTAATTTTCGTAAGCGTTGTGCTTGGTTCATCGAAATTCTCTTCATTCTGAATAGTCCAGTCAAATTCATTCCGGCTGCTCTCCAATTCACCAGCTCAACGACTTTTTGCGTCAGTCGAGCAGGCCGGGAATGACACTGCCGTCTCGAACAATCTTAACTGGTCGGCCGGTGTTGGTGTGATACTCGTGGTGAAAATCGATTCCCAGGCTGTGATAGAACGTGGCCGCGACCTGCTCGGGGGTAAACGGTTCGCCGGCAGGCGCCATGGCTTTTTCATCGCTGGCGCCCAGCACTTGGCCGCCGCGGAACCCGCCGCCGCCGAGCAGCACCGAGAAAGCTCTCGGCCAGTGGTCGCGCCCGGCTCGGGCGTTGATCTTCGGAGTCCGGCCGAACTCGCCGGTCACGAACACGGCCGTGGATTCTAAGAGGCCGCGCTCCTCGAGCGTGTTGAACAAGGCGGCCAGCCCCTGATCCAGCTGCGGCAGCAGGTTGTCCTTGCAGTTGCGGAAATTGTTGGCGTGCGTGTCCCAGCCGCCGAAGCTCACGGTGGCGAAGCGCACGCCCGCCTGGATCAGGCGCGTGGCCAGCAAACAGCTCTGGCCAAACTTGTGCGCGCCGAACTCCTCCGACTTGGCGACCGGTTCGCGGCTGGTGTCAAAAGCTTCGCGAGCCCGAGAGGAACTGATGACCGCGTAGGCTTGCTGATCGAAGCGGTTCAGGCCATCCACCAGCGAATGCCGGCCTTCGATTTCCTTGAAGGCGGTGTCCAGCCGGCCGAGCAATTTCTGGCGGGAGTCCAGTTCCGCGATCGTCAAGCCGTTCTCCAAGGCGATGCCCCGCACGCTGAAGGGCGTGCCCAGCTGGGGCGTGGAATTGGTGGCCAACGGCGCGTAGCGGACTCCCAAATAACCGGCCTTTTGCGGCGTGTTGGGAATGGCCACGAAGTGCGGCAGATCCACCGCGCCGGGCAATTCCTTGCTCACCACCGCGCCGTAGCCGGGATAAACCAGCGAAGGGACCGGCCGGCTGCCGGCGCTGAGGTACTCGGTTCCCAGCTCGTGGCCGGCCAGCGTATGGCTGACGCCGCGCAAGATGGCGTATTTGTCGGCACACTTGGCCAAGCGCGGCAGATGCTCGCAGATCCGAATGCCCGGCACGTTGGTGTCGATCGGTTGGAACTCGCCGCGGATTTCCGCCGGGGCGTCGGGCTTCATGTCGAAGGTGTCCAGGTGGGGCGGTCCGCCGCCCAGCCAGATGACGATGGCCGACTTGGCCCGCGCCTGCTTCACCTGGCCCGCTTCCGCCAGCCGCAGATAGTCGGCCAGGTTTAGCCCCAGCGCTCCCAGCGCCCCGGCGCGCAGCACGTCCCGCCGCGTCCCGCCGTCACAGTATCGAGATTTAATCATGGATGGTTTTCCGATTTACGCGGATTAGTGATTCAGCAAGAATTCCTTGGTGTTGATCAACGCCCACAGCAAATCTTTCAGACCGGAATGGGCGTCCTTGGCCTGCGTGAAGTGCTCTTGGGCAATGGCAACTTCCTCTTCGCCTGGCAAGCGGCCGACGGTCCGCAAGAACGCTTCGCGAATCAGTTCGGTGGGTTCCGGCGCGAGTGAACCATCGCGGCCGCTCACGTGCCGCAACCACCCGTCCTTGCGTTCCAGCAACTCCGCCACCTCGGCGTCGTTGCGCAGATAAACGGTCTGCAGGAGGCTGGGTTCGCTGGAACGTTCGCAATCGCAACTCAGGGCCCGGTCCGGCTTGCCAAAGAGTTTCAGGGCATAGGCCGCGTCGGGGCGGGTGAAACCGCTGCTCACGCCGATGCCCCGGGCTCGCACCGCGGCCGGGTCTTCCTGCAGCGCCCGCTGCCCATGCGGACTCGCCGTGGCGAGGCCTACGGCATCGAAAATCACCTCGGCCGGCAGTCGCCGGACTTGGGCATGGCTGAAGTTGCGCTCGTCCAGCAGATTGGTCTCGTTGGGCCGCCAGCTCAATTGATACGTGCGGCTGCCGGCAATCTCGCGGTGCAGCCACTTCAGATCGTAGCCTTGCGCTACGAACTCCGCGGCCAGGTAGTCCAGCAGCGGAGCGTTGCTGGGCGGATTGGCCAGGTTCATGTCGTCCGGCGGCTCGATAATGCCCACGCCGAAATAGTTGGCCCAGACGCGGTTCACGATGGCCCGGGCAAAGTACGGATTGCCGGGGTCCCGCAGCCAGTCCATCAACGGCTCGCGCGGATCGGTGTATTGCTCCGCGACCATCTGTTCGCCGCCCAGCAGCTTGGGCGTGATCACGCGGCCAGCGGGAGCGTTGCGGGGGGGCCGAACCTTGCCGCGGCTGGCCTTCCAATTCGGCGCGGTCAACTCCTGCCACGGTACCACGGTCCCATCCCGCGCCAGCTTGGCGAACAGGCTCTTGTACCCTTCGCTGTCCTGATCGGCCGTCAGCCCCAACTCCTGCTTCATCGTCTTGACCAACGCGCTTCTGGGGTTCCTTTGGCGAACTCCCGCGAAAAAGATCTGGAACTGGTCGTAATCGTCCTTGGTCCATTGGTCGTAGGGATGCTTGTGGCACTGCGCGCATTCCAGCCGCAACCCCAAAAACGCATAACTGAAGCGCAAGGGCTGCGGTGGCGCGAACCGGCTGTTCGTCCAGAAAAAGGGCATGGTCTCCCGGGCGGCGAAATCCTCCGGGTCCTGCTGGCGGAAGTAGGCACTCATCTGGGCGAAGTATTCCTCGTCGCCCTGGCCCGGCGTGCGACCGCCGGCCAGCACGATCCCTTCCACCAGTTCGTCGAAAGGCACGTTCCGTTCCACGCGGCGATATATCCAGTCGTACCACAGTTCGGATTTTTCCCGCCGCAGGCCTTGCTCGCCTCCTTCGGGCAAATTGCGCTCCGTGTTGCCGGTCAGGTCGCCGAGTTTCGTCGTCCACCAGGCGGCATAAGTGGGCCTGGACAACAGCTCCTCGATCTTGCGCGTCCGCTTGGCCGGAGAGCCATCCGCCAAAAAGGCGACGACCTCTTCCGGGCGCGGGAGCGTGCCCGTCATGTCGAGGCTTACCCGCCGCAGGAATTCCGCGTCGCCACATTCCTCGGATGGCACGATGCCCAACGTGCGGAGCTTGGCCACCACCAGCTCGTCAATGCGGTTGGGCGTCGGCACGGCCGGGTAGCGCGAGCCGAGCAAGTCGCTTACCGGCAGCACCGCGGGCACCGCCAGCGTGCCGTTGTCGTAGAAGGCCACCACGTGCGTATCGCCCTTGCCGACCGACGTGATCAGGCCGGACTCATCGACCGTGGCGATCGATTCGTCGTTGGTGCGAAACCGGCTCAGGGGCGTCACGTCCTCGCGCGTGCCATCTCCCCACCGCGCAATCACCTTCAGCGGTTGAGTTTGTCCCGCCTGACCGAAAAGAATCTCCGCGGGCTCCAATTCCAGCGAAACCAAATGGGCGCCGGCATCCAGGACGCCCGGGGCGCCCGCTTCGATCCACCGCAGCAGCAGCTTGTGCTCCCAATTGCCTGGCTCAAAACGCTGTCCACCATCGTGATCAACGGCCAGCGACGGCTTCTGGACGATTAGGCTGGCCGCGGGATCCGGCAAATTGACGCGCGGTTCGTCGCCGCCCAGCAGCGACTGGTGGTCCGCTTGAAAATCGTAGCCAAACAGCGATAACCGGAAGCCACCTTGGCCCTGGAACGAACCATGACAGGCCCGCCCGTTGCAGCCCAATCGACCCAACAGCGGCAGAACGTGCTTCTGAAGATCGGGGATTTCGTCGCTCGACTGGGCAAACCGCTCGTCAACCGGCGGAAGCAGCTCAGAGGCATCCGCTCGCTCGGCCAACGCCATGACAACAATTAATCCAAGCAGCCATCG
>JBGTJT010000395.1:0-4261 GCA_041744995.1 Pirellulales bacterium
TTGAACTGGACCTACACAGGACGACCCATCGAAACAACAACCACCCAACGCCCCAGAACTTGGCGTGAAACTGGGAAGATTACAAAGACTCAGCAAATCCTCGCTCTAGTGGCATAGGAATTCCAGTTTGTGGCACTAGCCCCCGGTTCGCGGTGCTCATCAGTTTTGCCCTGGCAACGCCGTCAGCACCGCCAACTGGCCGCTAGCGCGGTCCGGCTGATATTGCTTTCGCTGCGCGAAAGCTGCCGTTTCGCGGAGCGCTGGCGCGACAATCTTGTTACCTATCGCGATTTCGCGGAATACGCTCCATGAAGCAATATGTTTCCCCTCTCCTGGTCTTTCATGTCCGCCGAATCCCACGAAAACCTGGTTCAACTGCTGACCGCCAGTCAAACACGGCTGTACGGGTTCATTCTTACGCTTTTGCCGGATCGGGAGCGGGCCAAGGACGTATTGCAGGACACGAACCTGGTGATCTGGCGGAAGGCAGACGAATTTCAGCCGGGCACCAACTTCTGGGCCTGGGCCTGTAAGATCGCCCGGTATCGGGTATTGGCCTATTACCGCGATGCGGGCCGCGACCTGCATGTGTTCGGCGATAGCGTGTTGGAAGGGGTTGCGGCGGCGGCTGAGGAGTTCAGCGCCGACAGCGAGCGGAGCAGCGCCTTGCTGGGCTGTTTGAAGAAGCTGCCGCCCAAGCAACTCGCTTTGATCGAGGATCGTTACAGCCGCGGGCAGTCGATCCTGGCGATCGCCGAGCGCAAGCAGCAGACGGCCGCCGCAGTTAAAATGGCCCTGCTGCGGGTTCGCCGCGTGCTGCTGGAGTGCGTCGAAGCCGCGTTGGAGGGGTCGCGCCAGCCATGAGCGATACGACTTCTCAACTCGACCTTCTCATCGCCGATCAGCTTGACGGCGAATTGACCGCCCTGCAGCATGCGGAACTGGAGGGCTTGCTCCGCGACGATCCCGCGGCGCGGGGCGACTACGCCCGGCTGGTCGCAATGCATGCCATGCTCGATTCAGAATTAAACGGCCAATTGCCGCCGCTGGCGCTCGGCACCGAGCTGGAAACCGTCGACGGTCTCGCCGACGAAGCACGCGTCACCCCCCTGCCCCGCCGCGTATGGGAAACCGTTCGCGACGCGGTCAACAATAACTTGGCCGTCTCGCTGCTCGTCTCGGGGTTGTTCATGACGGTGTTTCTGTTGTCGCTGGCGCTGTGGACGGTGCCGGAGTGGAGGCCAGCCGCCTCAGTCGCACAGCAGCCGTCGACGGAGTTCGTCGCCCGCATCACGAATATCATGCGGGCAGAGTTCGACGCAACCAGCGGCGGCAATCTCAAGAACCGCGACCTGTTCGATGATGACAAGATCGTGCTCAACAGCGGTCTGGTGGTGATTGAGTACGACACCGGCACCCGCGTGGTGCTGGAAGGCCCCGCGACTTATCACGTCGACGGCCCCAACGGCGGCGATTTGCGGCGGGGAAGACTTGTGGCACGAATTGACACTGACGAGGCGAAGGGTTTTAGCGTCGAAACACCGACTGCATTGGTCGAAGATTTCGGCACCGAATTTGGCATAGAGGTACATGAGAGCGGCACCTCGGACGTCGTCGTGCTTTCAGGCGAAGTGGAAGTGGTCCCAAATGGATCACTTGGGCTTATGGCTGAGCGAGTGCGGCTCGTGAAGGGGCAACGAGCGGTTGTGGCCCCGGGTGGAGAGATCACACGACCGAGCGAGGTCGACGTGCGGGTGTTTGCCGCGATGCGGAGTCGGTTGAATGCGAACAGCGAGTCCGTCGCCCTTGACGATGGGGAGGCCGGAACGATCAACGAAATCGAATCCGCCACGGGGGGGGTGTATCTCGACTTCGAATTCAACACCGGCCCGGGGGCAAACCAGGACGGCGTCTTCGCCCGCGGTGGACTCACCGCCACCACTTCGGGCTCCGGCTGGCAATTCCCCGACAGCAGTCTCGCGGCCGGCGGGGGCAGTGACATCAACGCCACGGGTATGGACGACAATCGGGGCAACACCCCCGAATTCAGCACCGTGGTGTCCGGGCTGAATCCATCGACGGAGTACCAGGTCTTCGTCCTCACGTTGGGTCACAGTGACCCTGGACAAAACTGGGGGATCGCCGCGGGGACCATCTCGGGAGAACTCACCGTTTACGAGGACGTGGCAAACGATCGCGCCAGCATCGATGTGACGCGCAATGGCGTGGTGAGTCTCTACGCCCGAAGCATCGGCCCGCTCACCTCCACCGCCGAGGGCACGCTGACAATCTTCTTCGACAACGATCCGGGGCTGAGACGGACATTGTACGACGGGATCTCGCTGGTCGAACTGACCGACGAATCGCCTAAACCTGAATCTCCTTTCCCGCACAGCAAAACTGAAGATCGCTAACTAACGGCGGAACGCGCGGGTGTTCCGCTCACGTGAAATTTTGATCACCTTAATCGACTGGAGACTTGGATATGTTCACGACCCATGCCAACCGCATTACACTGGCACTTGCCACCATCGCGACGGTCGCGTTTGCCGGCGCCTCCGTCAACGCCGCAACGATCGACGACATCGAATCCGCGACCGGCGGCACCTACCTGGACTTCGAGTTCAATACCGGCGGCGCCTCGGGCTCAGGCACCGATGGCGTCTTCACGCGAAACGGCCTGACTGCCACCGGAACCGGTAGCGGGTGGGGATTTCCCGATACCAGCTTGGCCGCCGGCGGTGGCGACGGCGTAAATGCGACCGGCATGGACAGTCATCAAAACAGCGACCCCGAGTTCAGCATCGTAGTCTCTGGCCTCGTGGCCTCAACGCAGTACAACGTGGACATCCTCGCCCTGGGTAATTCGAATGTCGGGCCCAACTGGGGCTTCCGCGTTGGAACCAGCCCGGGAGTTCTCACTGCGTACAACGACATTGCAGCAACCGGGCTAGACATCACGAACAACGGTGTCGTAAGTCTTTATGCTCAAGCTATCGGTGAGTTTACTTCCAGCGGCTCGGGCACGCTGACGTTCTACTTTGACAACCCCACATCGGGCGACGATAGCAGCCATCGAGCCCTGCTCGATGGGCTTTCAATTTCGGCCGTGGTGCCCGAGCCACAGTCGCTGGGGCTGGCTGTCCTCGGACTGGCGGGGCTTGGGTTGGCGGGTTTGTGGCGTCGACGCAGGCAGGTAAGTCCAATACATGATTGAGTGACTCCGTTCGGACAACTTCTCGTGCTGCGTCCATCGTGAACTGACGAGTCGTGGTTGCGTAGGATGGGACCATTGTCCCGTCCGTGAAGTTCGATTTTCGTTATCCGGACGGGACAATGGTCCCATCCTACTGCAAAATCAAAATCTGCTGCGGCGAGCGCTGCGAGCTGCGTACCCCGCGGATTTGCACCGCCGGGCGGAGGTCGTCCAGCCGGATTGGCTTTTCGCCGATGTGCTCGGCGACGTTGCCGGCCGCGTCGCGGACTACCAGCCTCAGGTAGATTTCCGGCGGCAGGCCGTCGTCCAGCCTCCAGTTGTATTGGCCGCTGTTGGCCAGATCGCCGGCGATGCGGAACCACTGCCCGTCGGGCCGGTCGCTGAGGAAGATCGAAACGGGGCGTTCCAGCAGATTCTCGTCAAACGCCTCCCAGCGAATTCGCAGTTGGGCCGACTCGCCATCGGGATCGAGTTGCACGCTGGTCAGGCGGGCCTTCGGCGGATCGGGGTCGACCATGATCCACGATTGGGCCGGCTCGCCGCTGCGGGGGATGTATTCATGCCGGCCGTCGGCCGCCTCGGCCACGATCGAGAAGCCGTACAGCCCCGGCTCGGCCACGGTCACCTCGAACGGCGACTGCCCGTCGGGATCCTCGCCGAACCGCTCCCAGGTGCGTCCGCCATCGCGGGTGGCCCACAGCAGAATCCGCTTTTTCATGCCGGTGAGCGAGTCGACTCCGTAGTCGAGCAAAAATGACTTGGAACGCACGTAGCGCGGCGCGTGCTGCCCAGGTTCGGTCGTTTGCGGCGCTGTCGCCGGCGGCGCGTCCTCGGTGCGATACTGCCGGCCGATCTGCGGATGGGCCTCAGCGGGCCGTGGCCCACCGTCGGAAGCGGACCAGAATTGACCGTCGGTACGCGACTGCTCGCGTGATTGTTCCGCAAGCGGAGTGCGCTGTTGGTCGATCTGCCGCATCGGCGGCTGGTAGGCGTTGCCGTCGGCCGGCCAGACTTGCGAGCCGTCGGCGCGCACTCCGCCGTCGG
>JBGTJT010000396.1:0-2068 GCA_041744995.1 Pirellulales bacterium
GACTGTTTGAATTCGTCGTCGACCAGATCGTTGTCCTTGGCCTTTTCCAGATACAGTTCGGCATAGTCGAACAGTTGCCGTTCCCGCAAGGCGTCGAGAAACTCCGCCGATTCCTCGACCGCGCCAACCGGCCTGGCAAGCAAAAACGCCAGCAGAACCGCGAGCAAGGTTCCGCCGACCCGTAGAGTAGCCAGCCCCGTTAGCGCGCGTGCGATGGTTTGATGCATTGGTTTCCTTCCACAATTCATGATAAATGCTGCTCCGAGGCGGTTCCCCGACCGGATGCAATTCCTTGGCCTGAATCAGTGACGGCCCCGGAACTGCCATTCATCCAGAGATGAGTCGGCAAGGTGATCGCCATTCAAGGCGTAGGTCGCGATAGGTAATTGCGGCGGTCCGATAATCACGCGGGTTCGTGTGAAGTAACGCGGCGGTCGCACGCATTCGAGAAAGAACTCCTCACCTCCAGATTATCTGCTATTGCCTCATTCGGCAAGCAGTTCGAGCAAACGGCAGGGCAAACCCCGCCTGTGGCGAGCCGGTTCCGCGGTCAGAACGGCCAGCGATCTGGCCGTCGAAAGCGTGGCTCCCACCACCCCCACTCCGGTCGTACAACCGTCAATATCGTGGAAACCGCCGCGAACTATTCCCCCGGCGCGACTCGCTGGAGCGGATGAAGTCGATTACCGTAGTCCGGCACGGTCGGCGGCGCGGAGCATCCGCAGGAATCGCAGGAACGCTTCGTCGTTGGAGAATGCCGGCGGAATCTGATCGACGGCGGCAAACAAATCGGCCACCGTGGTGCCGCGTTGGGCAGTATAGTACGAACCGCGGAGCAATTCGGCAGCTTCGGCCGCCACGGTCGCCTTCTGCAACGACGGTGTCGCCTCCAAGAATGCCGGGGCGAACTGCATGCGGCTAATCTGCTGACGCCGCGTCTGTGTGCGACCGGACAGATCGCGCCATTCAAGCCGCGCCTCGGCAACAAAGTCGCCCCCTCCGGGGTTCAAGCGCAACTCAAACAGGGCGCTACTGGCCTGCAGCGCTCGCAAATCGACTTGCAACGGCGCCGCATTCACTCCCACGATCGATTCGGCTTCGTGACCGACCAACCGATAGGCGGCGACCGTGTCGGGATTGAACTCAATAGTAAGGCTCGCGTCATGGGCGACTACTTGGTCTCGGTCGGTCAACGTTTGCGTCAACGCCCACAGGACGTGTTCGCCGCTTTCGGCGGTCGTCAGCCGGCCTTGGCCGAGTTCCGACAACCGATCGAGCAAGTTGCCTCGGCTGCCGTGCGGCCCCAAGTCGATGATCTTTAACTCCACTCCATCATCGGTGGCGGCGACCAGATTCCGCTCGACTTCCAGCAACGTCCGCGGCAGCAGATCGCCCAGTCCGTCGGTAATCAGGACCAGCACTCGTCGCCCCGTGGTTCCGATGGCCGAACTGCGGGCCACCGAACAGGCCAGGCGCAAGCCTTCACCGACGTTGGTCGAGCGGTCGGCGGTCAGTTGATCGATCTGGGCCAACAGCGTCTCGCTCTCGGCCAGCGAAGCGTCGCGCAACAGCACGTGCGCGTCCTCGTCGAAGACGACCAGCGAGACGCGATCTTCCGGCGAGAGCTTCGTCATGAGATCCCGCAACGCGCGCCGCGCGTTCGCCAGGCTCTGATTGCGTTGCATGCTGCCGGAAGTATCGACGGCAATGGTCAGACTGGTCGGCCGCCTCGTCGCTTGGGAATTCTCCAGCGGCAAGGCGCCTGCCTGAACCGCAACTTGCAGCAAGGCCAGATTGTTGGAATCGTCGAACGGCGACACGCCGGCGGCGGTCCGCAAGGCCAATTCGCCGGGGGCCGCGGCAACGAAGTCCGAGGCGACCGCCTGCAGGAAATCTTCCACATGCACCGTAGCCGCTGGGGGCAATTCGCCTTGCTGTAGACGCTCCCACGCTCGTTCGTAACTGGCGGCGCTGGTGCCGAGCGGCACGGCCACGCTGCGCAAATCAGGGTGCCGCTGCGGCGAGACAAAGG
The DNA here is from genome assembly GCA_041744995.1 of Pirellulales bacterium. Classification (GTDB taxonomy): domain Bacteria; phylum Planctomycetota; class Planctomycetia; order Pirellulales; family UBA7805; genus JBBDLY01. Next base: position 2,033 of record JBGTJT010000396.1, read on the forward strand.
CATGTACCCCGTGCCGGACGGCAAACAGTAGGGCGT
>JBGTJT010000397.1:0-6364 GCA_041744995.1 Pirellulales bacterium
TAGGCGCCCGCGCCCAGGAACCGTTGCGTGTCGTAGCCGGGCACCTCGGTCGGCGGCCGGGCGCCGCGGAGGCTCAGCTCCTTGGCCCGCTCGTGCTCGGCGCCGCCTTGATACTCGGTACGATCCATGCTGCTGGCTTGCGGGGAGGTTTGTGTGGAACGGTCCCTTGATTGTACGGGCAACGTCAAGCGCAACCTAGTCACGGGATGTCGCTGACGTTGCCCCGCCCCTGCACTTTTGGGGTGGCGTTGCCTTTGCGCGTGCCACTGGCAGGCTTAATCTTCACGTCATGCGTGTTGTTCGATGTCCTTCTTCTTTCGGGGCGATGCCTTCGCAGCTTTGGCCTTCTTCGCTTTTGGCGCGACCTTCTTGCCTGCGGCTTTGATGACGCCAATCCTCTGAACCGCTGCCTGCAACTGTTCGGTAACGAAGGCGTTCAGACTCTCTCCCGCGAGCACCGCCGCGACATTGACCTGGCGATGCAACTCGGGCGGGATTCGGGTCACAAACTGGCCTGAAAATGGCTTGTCCGGAGTCTCCCCTCGTTGCTTGCAGAACGCCAGGTAATCGTTGATCGACCCACGAAAAGCCTTCGTCAGTTCAGCAACGCTCTTTCCCTGGAACGTGATGACGTCTCGGGTGTTGATGATCTCCCCGTGAAAAATCTCCGCTTCGTCGTCGAATTCGACTTTGCCGATATAGCCTTTGTATTCCATCATGGCGTCACTCCCGCCTCTGTCAGGAACCGCCGCATGGATTTAACGGCTCCTTTGTCGGTTTCTTTCTGAGGGTGTGGCCGGTGAAACACGGCCCGGACGCCGTTCAGGGCGATTCGCACCCGCGATCCGGAACCCTCGGTGATCACGGCACCGACCGCCTCCAGCATGGCCTCGATGTCCCGCCAGGCAATGTCCCTTCATTGTACGGGCACGGTCCAGCGCAACCTAGTCGCGGAGAGGGTATGATGTAGGAGACATCACCGCGGACGAGGCCCAATATGCGTTGCCTGCTGCTATCGACGTTGTTGTGCATGCTGTTCCCCTCTGTCCTCGGCTGCCGGCCGGTGGACGAGTCGGCGGCCGATGGGACGCAGGCTGTTGAGTCGCAGCACGAGGAGTCCGCTAGCACGGATTCCTCGGAACAATCACCGCCCGCGACTGGAACATCGCCGCTTGACGGCCGAGACGGCCGCAACTTGGCGCTCGACGAGTTTCGGCCCCAGTCGAAGCTGAAGGTCAATGAAACGCGGCTCACGCGGGCGAAGTATCCGGTGGTCGACGTCCACACGCATCCCCGCTACCGGCTCCGCGATCTCTCCGGGCCGCTGGACGACTACGTGGCCCTGATGGACAAAAACAACATTGCCGTTAGCGTCAGTCTCGACGGGCGGCTGGGGGACGATCTGAATGAACATATCGCCGCGCTGCACGAGCAGCATGCCGACCGCTTCGTGGTGTTTGCGAGCCTCGACTTTCAAGGGGGCGGCAAGCGGGACGATCCGGCCACTTGGGACTGCCACCGCCCCGACTTCGGCCGCCGCATGGCCCGCCCGTTGGCCGCGGCCAAACAAGCCGGCGCCGCGGGGCTGAAATTCTTCAAGCAGTTCGGCCTGGAGTACAAGAACCCCGACGGCTCGCTGATCGCGATCGACGATCGCCGCTGGGACGCAATCTGGGAGGCATGCGGCGAACTTGGGCTGGTGGTGATTATGCACGTCGGCGATCCAGCGGCCTTCTTCGACCCGATCGACCAAATCAACGAACGGTGGGAGGAACTGCACCGGCATCCCGACTGGAGCTTTCATGGCGAGCAGTTCCCCAGTCGAGAGGAGCTGCTCGCGGCCCGCAATCGCGTGATCGAGCGACACTCGAGAACCCAGTTCATCGGCGCGCATGTGGCGAACAATCCGGAGGATTTGGCCGCCGTGGCCGAGTGGCTGGAAAAGTATCCGAATCTGCACGTCGAGATCGCCGCCCGGATTGCCGAGCTGGGCCGGCAGCCGTACACGGCGCGGAAGTTCTTCATCGACTATCAGGACCGCATCCTGTTCGGTACCGACGGCCCCCGCCATCCGCTGCGGTATACCTATCATTGGCGGTTCCTGGAAACCTACGACGAGTATTTTCCCTACGCCGAAAAAGATTTCCCGCCGCAAGGCTTCTGGCGAATCTACGGCTTGGGGCTGCCGGACGAAGTGCTGCGGAAGGTCTACTACGAGAACGCCTGCGAGTTGATCCCGGGCGTGCGGGAGCGGGTGGAGAAATATCAACGATAAGTGAAGCTATCGCTTGTGAGTCTTGTTGTAGGCGATTGCGTGCGCCAGCAGGCCACTGGCGAATGTTCGAATGTCTAGTTCGGTGCTGGTACTCGAAAACATGCCCTTGCGGCCGTCGCGTCGCGACGAAAGCAGAAGGCTCGCGCCGTCATAAAGTCGCTCTCGCAAGAGCTTGGTCAACAGAATCTGATAGCGATCTACATAAGACGCCTTTTGGAACTCCGCGAATACTGCAAAATGGGGTTGACGAACGGCGACTGGACGGCGGGATGCTTCGCAGTCTTCGAGGATGAAGACATAGCCCAGCCATGGTTTCGCCGAGGGTGCATAGGCGCCCTCGCGATAAGCCGCCCATAAATCGACGGCGTTGCCGATCGCTTCCTCGGTGCGGTTGTTGAAATTGTTCCCAAAAGACGGACCAACGTGTGCCTTGAATTCGATGACGGCCAGCAATGAACCGTCTGCCACGACAACCAGATCCCAGTTCTTTTCGGCTCGGTAGTATCCAGGAAGCTCCTTCTTCTGTCGCCAAAACACGTGTGCTTCGGGTACTCCGCCCTCGACAAACAAATCGCGACAGATTTCGGTGAATCCGTCCAGATGCTTTCCTCCCGTGACGGCCGCGCGCAATCCAGCGTCCTTGGCGCCCGACGCGCCGCCTTGTTTTTTTTGCTGTTTGTCGCGAGTTAGCCAGAAGAGCTTGATCGCTTGCCCTACGCGTGTCTCAAGCTCTTCCATGCACCGTTACCTCAGCGGTAGTAAACATATCCTTGCATTCGCCCAGACGACGCGCTGCAAGCTCCATATAGGTTTCGTCAATCTCGTAGCAGATCGAATTGCGGCCGTACTTCATCGCCGCGACGCTCGTTGTGCCGGTGCCCAGAAAGGGATCGAGTACGGTGTCCCCGACAAAACTGAACATGCGCACCAGTCGTTCAGCGAGTTCGATAGGGTAGGGTGCCGGATGCCGTCGCGTGGACGCGCCCGTGACGCCGGTCCAAATCTGCTGAAACCAGGCTTTGTGAGCCGAATCGGAGATGATGCTTAAGAGCCGCTTCTCGATGGATGGCTTGCGGTAACCGCCGGGCTTGCGTTCCATCAAGATGAATTCGATGTCGTTCTTGATGACGGCGTTTGGCTCATAGGGCTTGCCCAAAAAACCTGCTCCGTTGCCGCCCGCCTCGTAAACTGCGTTGGCTATCTTGTACCAGATGATCGGAGCCAGATTGTCGAAGCCGATGCGCCGGCATTGTTCTTGGATCGAGGCGTGCAGGGGGACGACCGTATGACGACCCCCGTTTTTGCGGCGCGACAAGCATACATCGCCCACGACACAGATCAGTCGGCCTCCCGGTACGAGCGCTTCATAGCAGGCGGACCAGACCTTGTCCAACTCGGATAGAAAAAGCTCATAGTTGGCGATGTGCCCGAGTTGGCCTTCGCTGTCGCGATATTGCTTTAATGTCCAATACGGCGGACTTGTCAGCACTAGATGAACACTCGACGCCGTCAGGGCCATACTTCGGGCGTCGCCTAGTACCAGATCGTGCCGAGTTGGAACTTCTCGCACGCTCTCCTCGATGCGACGGATCGCCGCCGAATCCTTCGCGATCGCCGGTATCGCGGTTTGTGGATCATCGAGTCCACGCAGTTCGTCCGGAAGGTACGAATCGAGGTTGACGTCCGTTCCTAGCATTAACATTGATTGTCCCGGCTAAACCATGAAACTTACCTCCCCCACTCTAATCGATTTTGGTGAAGTCGCGAAGTGTCGCGGCTTGCAATTCTCATCGCACATGCAACTTATACTGCAACTCCGGCTCGAACGTCTCGCCGGGGGTAGGCCAGCACATCGGCAAAAACAATTGGGCGCGCCACACGGCGAGCGTCTCAACTACGCGCCACCGCGTCATTGCGGCCGAAGATCATGCGGCCGGCGCTGGTTTGCAGCACGCTGGTGACGGTGATGCCGACCGTCTGGCCGATCGCTGCACGGCCCCCCTCGACTACCACCATCGTGCCGTCGTCCAGGTAGGCGACGCCTTGGCCGGCCTCCTCGCCTTGCTTGACGATATGCACTTCGATTTGCTCGCCCGGCAGGAAGACCGGCTTCAACGCATTGGCGATGTCGTTGAGATTCAGCACGCCGACGCCGTGCAGGCGGGCGACCTTGTTGAGATTGTAGTCGTTGGTGACGACCTTGCCATTGAGCTGCTTGGCCAGCAAGACTAACTTTGCGTCGACCGGTTGGCCCTCGAATTCCGGTAGATCGCGGTCGTAAATTTGCAAATCGACCCGGCCGTTGGAGCGCAGCTTGTTCATCACGTCCAGTCCGCGGCGGCCCCGGCTGCGGCGGAGCTTGTCGCTACTGTCGGCGATGTTTTGCAGTTCCGCGATCACGAACCGCGGCATGATCAATTGCGTGTCGAACAGATCAGCCTCGACTAAATCCGCGATGCGGCCGTCGATCACGACCGAGGTATCGAGAATGTAAGGCCGCAGACCTTTCACTTCCTTGCTGAACTCCACGTAGGGAATCACGAAGCGAAAATCGTCCTTGGTCTGCATCAGCAAGCTGATACACAGATAACAGACCGCCATGCCGAGAATTCCCAGCAACTGCGGAGTCCAGGCGGACGCCTTGGCCCCTTCCGGCAGGATCGGTATCAGTGCCAGCCGCAACACGTAGGTCAAGAACAGGCCGACGATCAAACCGAAATAGACGGCCGAGATGACGTCGAGCTGCTTTTGTCGAAAGGCCACGTCCAGCCCGATGATCACAAACGACAGAGCCATCACGCCGCCGAACGCCAGCCACGGAATCCAAGCAGGCTGCTCCGGCAGGACGCCGGAGTTAATCATCCGCACGCCCAACCCCGCGGCGACCAGCACGAAAATGCAGCGGATGACAATCAGTTGCATGGGCGCGCCTGGCGAACGGATGACCGGAGGGACCTGAATGCAACGCGGCGGAACGGCCCCCCGCGAGACGGATGAAACAGTCTCGATTCTAAGCCGCTTTCAACACGCAAGCTAGTACACTGCAAGTGCTGGGGGCAGCCGGTCCACCGGCGTCCATCCATTGGTTTCCCCGAATCACGGCCCGATTCAGGCCGCGGCGCCCGCCATTTTCCGGCATTCCTCGGCGCAGCGACGGCATGCCTCGGCACATTGCTGGCAGTGGTCCGCTTCGTGCTTGCCGCATTCCGCGCCGCAGGCGTCGCAGATTTCAGCACACACGCGGCACAGATCGCCGGCAAACTGAGAGTCGCGACTCATGAACGCGGCGGCGCCCCAGCAACTCTCGGCGCAGTCGCGGTCGAGGCGGATGCATTCGGCCATCTGCTGAACATTCTGCTCGTCAAGGCAGGCGTCGGCGCAATGCTCGCACGCCTGCGCACATTCGACACATGCCGCAATACAAGCTGCATACTTTTGGTGAGCCATCGAGATGTCCTCCTTCTACCTGGTAATAGTGCTACACTTCCGTCGTCTGGAAGCAGCAGGGATCGCCCGCCGTACCCCTTCTCCCAGTGAGAAGGGCTGGTAGCGAAAACCTCGCGCGGCAACCTATCTGCAAATGGCGCGCCGACCTCGATGACGGCGCCTTACACCGTCAGCACGACGGACGTTCGCATCAGGAACCAATCACTCGGCTCATGCGTGACGGTTTCGCGAACCGCATTCACCGCCCGCGGGGCTGGCAGTGCCCGCCCGCTGTTTCATGGTAGGTCGCGTTCATGGCAGGTCGCGCAGCTTGCCACCACGTTGAACAGCGACGCCGCCGGGGGAGCGGATTGCGATTGAGTCGCATGGTGACAGTGGGTGCAGCAGTGGAGTTCACTGAGTCCGGCCAGCGTCAGCATGGTTTCCTCTTCCGACGGTGCAGCCAACGAGTCGCTGTTGGGATCGGCCAGGCAACCGGCGCGAAGATCGAACTTGTGGAAGATCGCCAACGGCGACAGCGAGGCCTCCGCCGCGATCGCCGCGATCGGCAGCCGGGAAGACTGCCGCACGTCGCTCGTCAACGTCGGCTCCCAGCCCGGTTGCGGAGCGGGCCGGTAACGAGCATCGGCGTCGCCCGCGGCG
>JBGTJT010000398.1:0-8107 GCA_041744995.1 Pirellulales bacterium
AGGGCGACGTGGTGCGCGTCACACGGGCGCAGCCACGATTCCGCATGATCGAAGTACCGGGACACAACTATTATCATACGCTCCGCGACAAACTCGGCTGGGGCGGCCGTCTTCGCGGTCGTGACGGCGGTTAGGAACACCGCCACACCCTGCCAAAAACCGACACCGACTCGAAAGGAATCGAGGATGCTTCGCACCATCATCACCGCCGGTCCGTGGATTTTCCTCGCCGCCGCAACCCTATCCGCCCACGCTGCTGACGAGACGCACTTGCTGCGTTACAAGTTTACGCCCGGCGAGGCGATTCGCACCAAGGTCGTCCATCAAGCGACTGTAAAAACGACCATCGACGGTACTTCGCAAACCGCCAATACCGTGAGCGTCTCGGTCAAAAGCTGGAACGTGGAAGATGTGACCGACGGCGTGGCCACGTTCGTCCATTCGGTCGACTACGTCGACATGTGGAACCAAATTTCCGGCCGCGAGAAGATCAGCTACGACAGCCGCCAGGACGCCGATCCACCGGCAGGATTCGAAACCGTCGCCCAAGAGGTCGCCATTCCGCTGACCCGATTCAAGGTCGATGCGCAAGGCACGATCGTCCACCGCGAGAAGCTCCGCACGACGCCGGCACCCGAGGCGGGGCATGTGATGATTCCCCTGCCGGAAGAACCGATCGCCATCGGCGGAACGTGGGATTTTCCGTATGACGTTCCCGTCACGCTCCGCGGCGGAGAAAAGAAAATCATCAAGGCCCGCCAGCGTTTCACCTTGGAGTCGGTCAAGGACGACGTCGCCGCCATCAAGATCGAAACGCAAATCCTCACGCCGGTCAACAATCCGGAGATCCAAGCTCAATTGGTGCAGCGCGAATCGACCGGCACGGCGCAATTCGACATCAAACTGGGCAAGATGATCCGCCAGCAGGTCGATCTCGACCGACGCGTCATCGGCTTTCCCAACGAGGCGAGCAGCATGCACTATCGCACGCGGTTCACGGAAGAACTGCTCCGCGACTTGAAGACGGCCGCTCAGCCGGACGGCAAGCTGGAGAAAAAATAGCTAACGCGACAGGGCGCGGTCCAGCCGCGTCGACAGCGATTGCAATTCGGCGTCGAGTTGCTCCAGCAGGCAATGCAGATCGGCCTCCAAAATCGCCAGGCCCTCGGACGAGCCGCGTGCGCGAGGCCGGCGGGCCGTGGCCACCGCGGCCAGATCGCTGGAGATCGGCGCCTGGGAGCGCACAATCCGATCGAACACTTCGACCGGCGGCGCGCCCGATTCGCCGAAGTGGTCTTCCAAACGGATGGGTTCGGCTGCGGTACTCATTTCACGCGGCATGCGGATACGATGCTTTCCATGCTTGTTAGGGAGTCGATGTCTTCGGTTTCGCCGTTCGATCGTCAACGGGGCAAGCGTTCGGCAAGCGAGCAACTGAGGTGCCGCCAAGCAGGAGTCGACCGCTCTGCCGGCTCGCCGACCGAAGGCGTGCCATGGCTTGCGTCGTCGTTGCCGACAAACAACCGCAACCGTCTCTGCTCCACCGAAAGCTCTTGTTCAATGTCGTTCAACAAGTGGCTTACCTGGCGCGTGGCCGCGTCGATTCGCCCGCCAGGAACGCTGCTGACTACCTCCCGCGGCATATGCAGCGCACCGGCCGCCTTGGACCAGCGGATGTGAACGCGAAACTCGAACGGACCGGTTCGAATGCGATCGTTATGCTTCAACCCGGTGGAGGTGACCGGCTCGCCTTCGACAGTCAACACCGGTTGCGACCCCAGATGGCGGATCGAGACGCCGTCGGGGGTCACCAGGATGTAACCGTGGACCTCGGGAAACTGCGGGTCGCCGAGCACCAGGTCGCAGTTTTCGCTGGAACCAAACAGGTAGGTGGCCTCTTTCAGCCGGCGCAGTTTGTGCCGCGCCTGGCCACGAGTGATTTCCAACTCCACCTTGGGCAAGTGCGTATGAAAGTGCGGACCGCGGATAGTTTGACGATCGTGCCGATTGAGAGACTGTGTCATGGGCGGGATGGTAAGCGGCGCGGAAGGATCGTGGCGGGGGACGTAAATAGTGCGCCGACGAGCAACGACCGGCACAAGATAGAAATCGGCCAGAAAACGGAGCATGGCACAATCGATGTTGCCAGCGACAGCGAAATGGCGCCAACTACGTTACGGTAGGTCGTGTTGGTCAAATTACAACGGCGATCTACTTGCCCGTTCGCTCGGCGACGCGGATTTGAGCGCGGGCCTGCTTGATGAGCCGGTCGCGGATTTCGAGTAGTTCATCGGTGTTGGCTTTGCGCGATTGCGCTTCGCTCAACTGCTCGCGGGCGACGTCGGCGTCGATCTTGTCCGCCGGAATGGCATGATTGGTAAGTACCGAAATGGCATCCCCGACGACCTGCGCAAAGCCCCCCTCGACAAAATAGCGGTCGACCACGTCTCCCTCGCGGACCCGCAGTTCGCCAAATCCGAGCCTGCCAATCAGCGGGGCGCGGCCCGGCAGCACACCCAACTCGCCGTCGTAAAGCGGCAAGGCGACGAACTCGGCGTTGCGACGCAGCACGGTCGCTTCCGGCGTGACGACCGTCACATGCAGCACGCGAACCGCGCCGGTGACGTCGGTTCCTTGTTCATAGCGGTCGGCCATGGGTGATTAACCTTCTCTTTCCATCTTCTTGGCTTGTTCTTCCGCCTGATCCACCGCCCCCACATACATAAAGGCCTGCTCCGGGAGGTGGTCCCACTTTCCGTTGCAGATCTCTTCGAAACTGCGGATGGTATCGGCCAGCGGAGTAATCTCGCCCGGCTTGCCGGTAAACGGTTCGGCCACCAAGAACGGTTGCGAGAGGAATCGTTCGATACGTCGGGCGCGATGCACGACCATCTTGTCCGATTCGCTCAACTCGTCGACGCCCAGAATCGCGATGATATCTTGCAATTCGCGGTAACGCTGCAAGATGGTCTGCACCTGCCTGGCAATGGCGTAGTGCTTCTCGCCCACGTAATGCGGATCGAGGATGCGGCTGGACGAGGCCAGCGGGTCGATGGCCGGATAAATGCCCTTTTCCGAAATCGACCGTTCCAGATAGATAAACGCGTCCAACTGACCGAAGGCGGTCGCAGGCGCCGGGTCGGTCGGGTCGTCCGCCGGCACGTACACCGCTTGCACCGACGTGATCGCCCCCTTGTTGGTCGACGCAATGCGTTCCTGCAACGCCCCCATTTCGGTGGCCAGCGTCGGCTGATATCCCACCGCCGACGGCATGCGGCCGAGCAAGGCGGAAACCTCGCTGCCGGCCTGCGAAAAGCGGAAAATGTTGTCGACAAACAGCAACGTATCGAGACCGGTCGTGTCACGGAAATACTCGGCCATGGTCAGCGCGCTGAGCGCCACCCGCAGGCGGGCGCCCGGCGGCTCGTTCATCTGCCCGAACACCATGCAGGTCTGGTCGATCACGCTACGGCCGTCGGCCATCTTGGTTTCTTGCATTTCCAACCACAGGTCGGTCCCCTCGCGGGTCCGTTCTCCCACGCCGGCGAACACCGAGTAGCCGCCGTGTTCGGCAGCCACCCGGGCGATCAGTTCGGTCAAGATAACCGTCTTGCCGAGTCCGGCCCCACCGAACAGTCCCGCCTTGCCGCCGCGAACGAACGGCGTGAGCAGGTCGACCACCTTGATACCTGTCTCGAACAGTTCCGTGTTGGTCGACAATTCGCTGACTTGAGGCGACTCGCGATGAATCGGCCAGTACTCGTCGGCCACCACCGGACCGCGTCCGTCGACCGGCTGACCGAGCAGGTTGAATACGCGGCCCAGCGTTCCCTCGCCGACCGGTACGGAAACCGGTTTGCCGGTATCGACGCAATCCTGACCACGCATCATGCCTTCGGTGCTGCCGAGAGCGACACATCGCACGCGGCTGCCGCCGAGATGCTGCTGCACCTCGCCGGTCAGGTCAAGCTTAACCCCTTTGTTGTTCGATTCGATTTTCACGGCGTTGTAAATCGCCGGAAGCTGGCCTTCGGGGAATTCGGCGTCGAACGTCGAACCGATCACCTGCGTGACTTTGCCGACGGCAGCAGCGGTAGTAGTTGCCATGGTAGTTTCAAACTTGGTTTGGAGAAATCGATTGGGTTTGGTTTGTACGTCTTCGGAATTCTTGGGGAATTCCACTACGGTGTTCTTTGTCGGAATTCTTCGCGAATTCCGCTACGGTGTTCTTGGTCGGAATTCTTGGTGAATTCCGCTACTTCTTCATTGCTTCCACGCCGCCCATCACTTCCAGCAGTTCGCCGGTGATCTTCGATTGGCGGGCACGATTGTATTGCTGCGAGAGATGCCGGATCAAATCGGAGGCGTTCTCGGTGGCGCTCTTCATGGCGATCATGCGGGCGATCTGCTCGCTGACCGCCGCATCCAAAAAGCACTTGAACAGCTTGACCTTAAAACTGGTCGGCACGACTTCCTGCAGGATGCTCTCCGCCGAGGGCAAAAACTCGTATTGCGTTCCTTGCACCTCGCCGGCCTGTTTCTCAGGGCTCGCGTCCAACGCGCCCAGCGGCAGCAACGTTTCCACCACCGCTCGCTGACGCGCGTGGCTGAGGAACTTGGTGTACGCCACGTCGAGCCGATCGAGCTTCCCCAGCGTGTAATCCTCCAGAAAGCGATTCGCCAGTACTTCGACTTCCGCAAACGTCGGCTTGTCCTCGAAATGCGTATACGACCGCTCAACCGGAAAGCCTCGGTAACGAAAGTTGCTTACCCCGCGCTTGCCGGAGACCTCGATGTTCAGGTTCGGAAACTCCACATCCAGTTCCCGCCGACGCTCGGCCGCCTGGCGGAGGACGTTGCCATTGTAGCCGCCGCACAGACCGCGATTGCTAGTTAGCACCAGCAGCGTGGCGTTGTTGTTCTCTTCGTGCGCCTCCAACAACGGATGACTCAGATCCAATCCGGTATTGGCCAAGTCGGCCACCAACTGCGTGATGCGATCGGTATAATCGGTCGCCGCCGCGGCGCGGTCCATGGCGTGCTTGAATCGCGCCGTGGCAATCAGTTCCATCGTCCGCGTGATTTTGCGGATGTTGCGAACCGACTTGCGCCGCTTATCGAGTGCTCTGGGATTGGCCATGGATATTTTCTCTCAGGTGATCAGCCGCAAATTGATCGGATACCGGTAGTAGACGCCTTCGTTCGCCTTGAACGTTGCGACGCGGTTCTACACCGTGGCTGTCGCCAGTTCTTCCTTGGCTGCTGCTTCCTCTTCCTTCGCCTTCTTCGCGGCGAACTGGGCTTGAAATTCCTTGATCGCCGCTTCCAATTCCGGCATCCGCTTGTTCTCGTCCAGTTTCAAATCCTTCGACTCCTCGATCCGTTTCCAGATCTCCGACTTCTGTTCCCGCATGAACGCCAGGAAATCCTTCTCCCACTCGGCCACCAGCGTAACCTTGATCTTGTCCATGTGCCCTCGGGTACCGGCATAGATGCTCAATACCTGGTCGACCACGTGCATCGGCTGATACTGTCCCTGCTTGAGCAGCTCAACCATCCGATACCCGCGATCGAGCCGGCCTTGAGTCGCTTTGTCCAACTCGGTGCCGAGCTGCGCAAAAGCTTCCAACTCGCGGAACGACGCCAGGTCGAGTCGCAAACCGCCGGCCACATTCTTCATGGCCTTGATCTGAGCCGCCCCGCCGACCCGCGACACCGAAATACCCGCGTTCATGGCGGGACGCTGACCGGCGAAAAACAGGTCGGGCTGCAGGTAGATCTGGCCGTCGGTAATCGAGATCACATTGGTCGGAATGTACGCGGAAACTTCGCCTTCGAGCGTTTCGATGATCGGCAGCGAGGTGAGCGAACCGGCGCCGAGTGCGTCGCTCAGCTTGGCCGACCGCTCCAACAGGCGGCTGTGGCAATAGAACACGTCGCCCGGGTAGGCCTCGCGACCGGGCGGACGACGCATCAACAGCGACAGCTCGCGGTACGCCTGGGCCTGTTTCGACAAGTCGTCGTACACGATCAAAGCGTGCTCGCCCTTGTACATGAAATACTCCGCCATGGCCGTACCGGAGTAGGGGGCGATGTACTGCAGCGGCGCGGGGATGCTGGCGCCGGCGACGATCACGGTGGTGTAATCCATCGCCCCATGCTTGCGGAGTTGTTCGATCACACTGGCCACGGACGAATCCTTCTGACCAATGGCAACGTAAAAACATTTCACGCCGCTGTCGCGCTGATTGATGATTGCGTCGATGCCGATCGCCGTCTTGCCGGTCTTGCGATCGCCAATAATCAATTCCCGCTGGCCGCGGCCGATGGGCGTCATCGCATCGACCGCCTTCAAACCGGTTTGCAGCGGTTCGTGGACCGGTTGCCGCTCCGAAATGCCGGCGGCCGGCGTTTCGACCGGCCGTGTGTGGCTGGAGACGATCTCCCCCTTGCCGTCGACGGGACGCCCCAGGGCGTCGACCACGCGGCCGACCACGGCGTCGCCGACCGGCACGCTCAGCAACTTGCCGAGGCTGTTGACCTCGTCCCCTTCTTGAATCTTCAGATAGTCGCCGAGAATGATCACGCCGACCGAATTTTCCTCCAGGTTGAACGCCAGACCGGTCACGCCCCCTGGGAACTCGACCATTTCGCCGCTCATCACGCCGGTCAATCCGTAAACCCGTGCGATGCCGTCGCCCACTTCGAGCACGCGGCCCGTTTCGCGAACGTTGACTTCCGCCTTGTAGCTCTCGATTTCCTTTTGGATGACCGAGGCGATTTCGTCAGCTTTGAACTTCATCGGTTGTTGTTACCTGCATCGAAATGGAATTGCTTGAATCGCGACGTCTCTCGCCATTAGGGGGCGTCGAACGTAAACCGGCTTTGGCGTTCGACAATCTGCTGCACGCCGCGGTCGATCATCTGCGTACGCACGCGATCGAACTGAAAGCGGACCGATCCGTCGAACACCTGATCGCCCACCTGAATCAACACACCGCCAATCAGACTCGGGTCGACTTCGACCGTCATTTCGATCTGCTTGCCGAGCAACTGGGCAAGCCGCTCTGTGATCGACCGCCGATCGGCGTCCGTCAGCGGGAGGGCCACGCGAACGATCGCCTCGACTCGATTACGCATCACGTTGATCTGATGATGCGCTTCTTCCAAAATGTGGCGAACGCAATCGAGCCGGTCGTGGGCCGAAAGTACCTTTAGAAAGTTGAGCATCATCGGCGAGGCTTGCCGGCCGAATATCTCCTCGAGCTTGGCGATGCGGTCCTTGTGGACCAGCATGGCGCCGGAGAGCATCTCTTCGAGTTCCGGAAATCGATCGAACACGTCGTGGACCAACGACTCCAACTCCTCCATCCGCTCGTCCAACTCGCCGGCGTCGAGCGCAGCGCCGATGTACGCCTTGGCATACAGTCGGCCGACCTGCTTGCGATGGATGTCGATGCTGAGTCGCTTGATGGGCATCGCGGTTACTCTAGTTGTTGCTGGGTGAGCCGTGAGGCAAGCCCGTGAGCGCGTCTTGAATGAGCTTCGACTGCTCTTCCGGGGTGAGCTTCATGCTCACCACGCGGCCGGCCAACTCGACCGCCTGATGGGCGCTGAGCGTGGCCAGTTCCTTCAAGGCCGAATCCTTGGCCGTGTTGATCTCGCGGATCGTGCGGTTGCGCTCCGCCTCGGCGTCCTTGCGGGCTTGCGCCAGGATATCCTGGCGGGTCACGTCGGCGTCGCGACGGGCTTCCTCGATCATCAGCCGCACCTCGTCAGCCGCCGCCGCCAGCTTCGCCTCGTATTGCTGGGTTAGCCGGTGAGCCTCGCGAGAGGCTTCCTCCGCCGCCGCGATGTTGTTGGCAATCGCCTGTTCGCGTTTAGCCAACCCCGCGGCGATAGGACCGAAGGCGAACTTGGCCAGCAAGGCGAACGTCAGCAGGAACACGATCAACGTGTAGATCGACAGTTCGGCGCTCCACGACTCCGCCTGCTTGATTGCCGGAGAGGCATTGGCATGGGAAAGATCGTGATGGCCATGCTCGCCCGCATGATCGTGGACATGGTCGTCGACGTCTTCGTCGGCGGGCGCCGCCAGGACGGTGTC
>JBGTJT010000399.1:0-2611 GCA_041744995.1 Pirellulales bacterium
CAACTGGTAGATCCTGGCCCGAGTTACGCCTAGTTCCATTGCCTGCCGGCGGACGCTGTCGGGATTGCCAGAGATGCCCAGTCGCGTGGCTGCCAACTCGGCCACGGTTTCGCCCACGTCGACCTGCACCTGGTTGAGCAGCGGCAGGATCAACTGTTCTCGCAACTCGCCCACACTCGGCGCGCGACCACGGCGGACGGTCTGCCCCAGCCACGATTCGATCGGTTCGACAAACTTGGGAAAAATCTTCAAGCTGAGGTGCGCCTTCGGCTGGACGTCGCCCAGCAGGTCGTGAACGATCGAGAAGACTTCCAGTACCACCCGCACCCGCTTTTCACCGTGGGTCCGCAAGTTGCGGATGTCGGAGAGCGAGTAATCGAGATACTTGCCCAGCGGCGTGTTCCAGATCACTTTCGGCAGGGCGTCGAGCGTCGGAGCCAGGCGGCCCAGCCGCTCATCTTGCAGGCCGTGTTTGCAGACCGTGTCGGTCCAGAGCGTCCACATCGTTTCCGAGACGCTGTTGGGATCGAACTCGCCGTCAGCAGTACGACCGCCGGCGCCGGCGGCGCCTTGCTCGGCCAACTGTTCGATGCCAAACGGCGTCGAGAGCGCTTCGTCCTCGGCGGCGCGGGTCAGCAAGGCGACCAGCGAGCAGAGTTTCTTGTGCCCTACGCCCGGAGTGGCCGCCAGTTCGTCGAACGGCGTGTCGAGCAAGGTTTTCAACGAGCGGCCCAAAAAGGCCAACGGCAATCGACGATCGGCGGGCAAGGCCCAAAAAGCCAGCGGCTTCTCCAAGCGATCGGTGTATTTATCTTGCAAAAGTACTTCGCGAATGCTTTGGAAGCTGCTAGAGAGCTTCAAATCGTCGACGCTAGCGGCACGGTTACGCATCTTCTCTGTTCTCCAAATCAAAGGGCCTATTCTCTGTTCATACTAAACTTTCCCACTTGCCGATCGACCGTCGAGCAGTCGTGTGGTGGATGGGAAAGGGTGCCAACTGCCGGTTGGCGTTCAACTCCAGTCGCCATCGTTCCGCGAACGGCAACTGGCTGTCAGATTTGATGGCGGGCGGGTCATTGCGGGGACGCAGGTAAAGCGGGAATTCTCAACATAGTTGTCCAATATGAGGATACGCCTGCTATCTGTGTTAAGTTCGTTGGAGCCATGCAAACCTCGGATACATAGTTAAGGCAAGCGGTGTGCCAAATTGCCCAATCACGCCCTGCAAGCCGCACAAATACACGGAAATTCTCAGAATTGTCACATTTCATTCGTACATTGCAGCCCTGTGCGGGCATCGCCTGCCTAGTCTTGCATCACCGCCGTGCAATCGCCGCCTAACCATTGAGCAGGCGACTGGCGGCCTGTCCTACATTGTAGCCGATTTGCTCGTAAAATGCGCGGGCTGGCCCGTTGCGCCGCGGCGGGCAGCGGTGCATAATGGGCAGGAAACTGTTTTGCCAGCTTTACCGCGCGCGAATGTTCGATGCCAAGTTCCAGTTCCGCCGCTGCTGATCGGGCGGCGTCTTCGGTTGACCGCTCACAGCGAGTCTGTATTATCGGCGCAGGCTCCTCGGGACTGGCCTGTTTGCGCACCCTCCAGCAGCAGGGGCTGCTGGTCGACTGCCTCGAACGGGACGCCGACGTGGGCGGCATCTGGCAGTTCGACAAGCCGACCGGCGGTATTTATGCCTCCACGCATTTGATCTCGTCGAAGCGGCAGACCGAGTTTCCCGACTTTCCCATGCCGAAAGAGTACCCTCCCTTTCCCAGCCATCGTGAGGTGTTCGCCTACTTTCAGGAGTACGCCCGGCAGTTTGGACTGTACGACTTGATCGAGTTCAACACGACGGTGGCGCAGGTCGAGCGGGTCGGCGAACTGTGGCGGGTGACGCTGGCCGACGGTCAACGGCGCGACTATGGGGCGCTGGTCATCGCCAACGGCCACAACTGGGATCCGCGGCTGCCGGAGTTGCCCGGCGAGTTTACCGGCACGACGCTCCATTCACACGATTACAACTCGCCCGAGATCCTCGCCGGCCGGCGGGTCTTGGTGGTTGGCGCCGGCAACTCGGGCTGCGATATCGCGGTCGAATCGGCCCAGCATGCGGCGGTCACCTTCCATAGCACGCGGCGCGGCTATCACTACCTGCCGAAGTTTCTATTCGGCCGGCCGATTGATTCCTGCGGCGAACGGCTGCTCCGTTGGCGGCTGCCGTTGGCGGTGCGGCGGTTCATCACGCGGCTGCTCGTCCGCGCTGCGCTCGGCAGCCCGGTGCAGTACGGCCTGGCGAAGCCCGACCATCGCCTGTTCGAGACGCACCCGATCATCAACTCGCAGCTCTATTACTATCTCGGCCACGGCCGCATCCGGCCCAAGCCCGACGTGGAGCGGCTAGACGGAGACGGCGTGCTGTTTGGCGACGGCACGCGGGAGCCGATCGACGTGATCGTATACGCCACCGGCTACAAGATCAGCTTCCCGTTCATCGACCGCAAGTATCTCAACTGCCGGGGCGAGAAGCCGGAGTTGTTCTTGAACGTGTTTCATCCGGAATACGACAACCTGTTCGTCGCCGGGCTGATCCAGCCCGACAGCGGCCAATGGGGC
>JBGTJT010000400.1:0-1645 GCA_041744995.1 Pirellulales bacterium
GTCCGATCGCCCCTCGACCATTGTGACTTCGCTGGACGTGCTAGGCTCGCCGGCTACGGCGGACGACAGCCACACGGCTCCCCGCTGGCGAGCCCTGCTCGATATCACACGCAGCCTGGGCGTGTCGTTAGACCTCAAGCTGATCCTGCCGAATGTACTCAACAGTATTTTTCAGATCCTGCCCGGTGCCAGTCGCGGCTGCATCATGGTCATGGAGCATCCCGGCGAGGAGCCCATTCCTTACGCCGTGAAGGGCACGGGCGGCAATAGTCAAACCCCGCCGCCGGTCAGCCGCACGATCCTGAAAACCGTCATGTCGCAGTGCAAGGCGATTCTCAGCACGGACGCGGGAGAGGACGAACGTTTCCAGGCGATTGAGTCGGTGTTGGATCTGAAGTTTCACTCGGTCCTGTGCGCGCCGCTGGTGGGCTCGTCCGACGAAGCGTTCGGCATGATTCACCTGGATGCTCAAGACCCGGCCCATCAGTTTACGGCCGACGATCTCGATGTTCTGGTCAATATTGCGAACTTGGTGGGCCAAGCCGTCGACCACGCGCGATTGCACGAAACGCAGTTGCAGTTTGATCGACGCGAACGCGACATGGAAACGGCCCGCCAGGTGCAACAGCACTTCTTGCCTCAAGAACATCCCGTGGTCGCTGGCTATCAACTGGCCCATTACTACAAACCGGCGGATGCCGTGGGCGGAGACTACTTTGGTTATACGGAGCTGCCCGACGGACAATTGGCCATTGCGGTCGGAGATGTCGCCGGACACGGCGTGCCTGCGGCCCTGCTCATGGCGCGGCTTTGTTCCGAGACGCGCTATTGCTTGGTCACCGATATCATTCCCAGCGACGCGGTGCATTCGCTGAATCAGCAATTGACCAAGAATCCGTTCAGCTACTTCATTACGTTCGCGCTGTGTGTGCTCGACCCCTTGCGGCATGAATTAACGGTCGTCAACGCGGGGCACATGCCGCCTCTGTTGCGACGAGCACGCACTGGTGAGATTGAAGAGATTGGCGCGGAAAGTTCCAGCCCGCCCTTGGGAATCGATTCCTCGATTGAATATCGTCAGGAGACGGTCAATCTCGAACCTGGCGACTTGGTCGTCATGTATACGGATGGTATCAGCGAGTGTCCCAGTCCGGAGGGGAGCTTGTATGGACTGGACCGCGTGCATCGGTTGGTCGCTTCGGCCGTGGATGCGGAGGATGCCATCGCCAAGCTGCTGGCCGACGTCAGTGAGTTCACTCAAGGCATGCCGCAGGAGGACGATACCTGCATCGTGGTCTTCTCGCGGAAGGCGAATTGAAAAGCTCCCGTTGATCACGGGACCACTATCGATTGTTAGGCTTCAGGCCACAAAGGCAAGCCAATAGAAGATCCAACCTGTCACGGCGGTCATCACCATCCCCAAGGCTGCTAATCGCCCCCACCACCTATGTCTTGCGGAGTAGTTACACGGGGCGGCAGGGTTGGGAAAATGTCGCAAGGCTTGAAACGGATCTTCCAAGTGCGATTTTCTGTAAATGGTGGAAGGATCACGACTTAGTGTTTTTTTGCCTCGAAAATGTAGCCACTAATATATTCTTATTATGTAGATATTAACCTTGCAATAATTATTTGTAGTTTGATATAG
>JBGTJT010000401.1:0-3585 GCA_041744995.1 Pirellulales bacterium
CAGCGGTTGCGTTGGCTTCTGGGGCTGGAAGCCCCAGTCACGGGTGCCAGTCACGGGCGCTAAAATACTGGCTAAAACATCGGTTCGGGCTTTTCCTTGAAGCTATGCATCCAGCGCAGGCCGAATAACACCAGCGGCACGAGCACGAAACTGATCGCCGCGATGGGGATGGCGTATCCGCGGACGATAAGCAACGAGAACGCCGCGAACAGCAGCGCGATCATGTGGGGAAAGCTCTTCTGCCCTCGCGCCAGCCGATTGAACAAGTGCGGATACGGCACGCGCGAAACCATCAGCAGCGAGACCAGCACGGCAAAAATGGGCAGAATGAGTTGAATCGCGCGATCCAACTCCGTCCCAAAGGCCAGCACCGAAGAGTCCTTGCGCAAGGTGTAAAACATCAGGGCGAAGCTCGAGATCGCCGCGGCGGCGGCCGGCACCGGCAGGCCGCTGAACGTGCTGTGGTCGTCTTCCTCGTCCGACTCGACGTTAAACCGCGCCAGCCGCATCGCCGCGCATGCAACAAACGTGCCGGCGATGATCCAAACCGCTTCACGATGCAAATAGGTAAATGACGGACACATCTTGACCAACAAGAAAGCAGGCGCAACGCCGAACGTGACCAGGTCGCATAAACTGTCCAACTCCGCGCCGAAATTGGACGTGTTTCGGGTCAGCCGGGCAACGTGGCCGTCGAGCGCGTCGAAGACCATCGCCAGGAAGATCAGCATGCCGCAAAGCATCATGTTGTGAACAGGATTCGCCGGATCGAACGCCCCGACCACATAGCCCGGATTGAACGACTCAAAACCGGCCGACAACGGGGCGTCGATCGACTGCGGCGCCTCCACGCGCGCCGCAACGGCAATCGCAAAGAAACCGCACAGCAGGTTGCCCAGTGTGAACATAGTCGGTAATACGGCGACCGAGCGAAGTCTTTTCATTTTGAATCTCGACAACGACAAATTCCTATTTCGGGCGGGGAACGGCAAAGCCCGATTCTATATAACGGCATACGGTGAACGAAATAGGGAGGCCCCAGCCGGCGACGATGCCAGCCGCTCGCTTCTCGCTTCTATGGGTTGGCGGCTTCCCGACTGTGATCAGCGGAC
The DNA here is from genome assembly GCA_041744995.1 of Pirellulales bacterium. Lineage (GTDB taxonomy): Bacteria > Planctomycetota > Planctomycetia > Pirellulales > UBA7805 > JBBDLY01. Next base: position 1,113 of record JBGTJT010000401.1, read on the forward strand.
GGGGCAAGTGGAAACCTGGCCATCACGGTCGCGCCAGCGTGGATCTTTTGCCCCACTTCGACTTCGATTGACAATCCTGGTTCATCGGGCAGGATTAGTTCGGTACGTGAGCCAAGTTTGATCATTCCAAATTTTTCACCCCGGTCAAGATGTTCCCCAGGCCGAATTTGACAAACAATCCGTCTGGCGAACAATCCGGCAATCTGCCGGACGACCATTCGCCGGTACGGCGGAGCGGCTTCCTGCAGCCCGATCCACATATTCTCGTTGCGGATCGCACTTTCAGGATTGAGCGCATTGAGGAACAAGCCGGGAGAATAACGCAGTTCCACCGCCTGGGCCGGCCACGGCGAGCGATTGATATGGACGTTGAATATCGACAGAAAAATGCCGATTCGTACGGCCGGACCGTCGAGGAACGGGTCGTGGTCGAGCCTAACGATCTCCGCGATTTTTCCGTCCGCCGGCGCGACCACCGCGTCGCGATCGGCCGGGACAATCCGGCGGGGATCGCGGAAAAAGTAGAACACCCAGTACAGTACCGGCAGCAGCGGCAGCCCGGCCCACCAAAATCGCGGCCACAAAACGGCCGGCAAGCAGATTAGCACGATCAGCGGCAGCGACATGCAGAGCGTTTCCGCCAGCCCCCAACGGGCCAACGGGATCGACTCGCGCCAGCGAAACGGATCGTCCGACTCCGCCCAGCGGGCCGTGCAGAGATTGCGGCAGTACTTTAAATCGCGGGGGTCGAGAATCTCGTGCGGAGCACCCTCGGTGCTGCCGGTCCGCAACGCAGCCATCCTCTCGATGTAGCCCCGGCGGAATGACTTCAGCCACCGCCGGCGGAACCTCCCCCAGCATAACTCCAGCGAATAAACGATCCCGCCACCGGGTTGAACGCTCGATATATTGTCCGGCAAAGCAACCACTACGGCAGGCTCTGCGGCGGTAGCCGACTCACTCATGCAAAGAAACCAGTCAACAAAAAAAAGGAGGAAGGGACTGACTGAATCTTATCGAAAACGTGTGAGTTTGTACAGCGCACTGGCCGCTTCCTCTGTGCTGGCGCATTCAATAGCGAATCACTTTTCGCAGCATCAAGGCGCCGGCCGCCAATAGGACGACGTTGCCGAGCCAGACCGTTTCCGGCGGCAAGGCGCCGTTCTTTGCGCGATCCAGCCCGAACATCAACAGGGGGTAATAAACCAGCAGGATCGGTAGGAAGCAGAGGAAGAAACTCGTCAGAAAGTCGCTGTTCTTCAGACGAATCGCCAGCGGAGCGCCCACCGCCACGAAGCAGAGGCAGCTCAACCCGCTCGCCCAGCGGCGGTGCGGCTCGGTTTGCAAGCGATGAAAGTGCCATACCGCCCGGTCGAGAACGGCGTTGGTCGACTTCCACGACGCGTTCTCGCCGGCGAAGTAATCGCCGGCAATCATCGCAATGCCCGCCTCGGCGGCGATCTGCTGCTGAAGATCGGTGATCAGTTCCTGCTGCCGGACGATCGCCGAGGGGATTTCGGCCAGCGGCATGCTGCTGGCGCTGCGCCGATCATGGGCGTCCTCCGGGCTAATCGGCAACACCCGCTCGATGGTGCCGGGAAATTCCATATTGACGCCGCCGCCGCTGGCGTTGCCGTTGTGCAACAAGATCGTCAACGTATTGGCGCGGGGATCGGCATGCAGTTCGGCCCACTCGGCTCGAATGGTGATCGAAGGCGTGCTGTCACCCGACTGGAAGGTCACGGTCGGCCGCAGCAGCCGCTTGCCTTGGACGTCGCGCACGTTGATTGCGAACTGCCCTTGGCTGAATGTCTTTTCCTTGGCCAACACATTGTACGCCACTTCCTCAAGCGACTCGATCACCACTCGACGGACCCCCTCGCGTCCCCAGGAGACGGCCACGTCATTGAGATAGACGGCGACCAGACTGATCACCGCCACGACCACATAGGTCGGCCAGAGCAACTTCATCGGCGAGATGCCCATCGACTTGACCGCCACAATCTCATTGGCCGACGACATCCGTCCGTAGACGCTGCAGGTGGCAAACAGGATGGTGGCGGGAATGGCGAAACGCAAGGCGTCTGGCAGGATATAGGGCAGCAACTGGGCAATCTGCACGACGCCCAAGCTCTTGTCCAACGCCTCGCGGACGACGCCGACCAGGATCATGACCATCGTCATGCCAAACAAGCTGAACAGAAAGACTGTCAGCAACTGCCGGATCACATATCTCGACAATAATCGCATGGACAACTGCAGTTCGCTGGAGTACGCGGCGAGGCCGCGGCGGGATTTCTGGCAGCTTAAGACTCGTAGCGTAAGTCTCGATAGAACCGCCACCTGGGTCAATACCGATCGCAGCCACACGGAATCGCTGGGTGCTAGATCAAGTCGACGTGCGAATCGCTCAGCTTATGCGCCTTGCGCTGCTTGCGGAGCTCGTTCATCAGGTGGCTGATCGCCGCGCAAT
>JBGTJT010000402.1:0-9691 GCA_041744995.1 Pirellulales bacterium
ATCACCGGCGGTGGCGGCGATAGCGGCCTGGTGACTGTCAATCACGACGCCAACCAGCAAGGCGACTGGTTCTTCTTCGACGTCACCGGCGCACAGCCGGGCGATGTGTTGACGATTTCGATCGACAACCGCGGGACAGAACGGGCCAGCAAGACTTTGGGAGGGCTGGTGTTTGATGTGCTAATCGGCGAGCCTCGTTGACCTTTCAATTCAAACAACCCATTGACATTTTTTTCATGCAATCTCTTTTTTGTAGGAGGATATAACAAATGTTTCGAATAACCACCGTCACTGCCAGTCTGCTCGTCTTGCTCATCTGCCTGCCCAAAGTGGCGCGGGCGGCGACGATCAGCGGGCAAGGGATCGTGCAAAACCAGCCCGCCTGGCATTCCACCAGCGTCAGCAAGCCATTTACGGTCGCTGGGCAATCCACGTATGGCGCCGACGGGTATGTGATCTTTGGCGCCGACGACAACACGGCGGCCAATCAGTTCGGCCAGCCATGGGCTACCAATTTTGCCGCCAGCAACGATAACGGCACGACCGTTTATCAGGATGCGGCGTTCGTTAATGGGTTGCCCTCCTATATTTCGAACCTGGATCCGGGCGGTGAGTTTGACAGCGCCAACTGGGGCAGCATCTACGCTGACGGCGACGACCCGCGACTCCCGGCCGGGCCCACCGTCGCTGATACGTCGCTGGGCGCCATCGCGGGACCGACAAACCAGACGCCGGGCGACGAGAACCATCTCCTGTCGTTTACCATCGGCCCCGGCGTTCCCGATACGCTGCGGGTGGGTGTGATGTATGGCAATATCAACGACTTCTTCACGCCAACTGCCGTGCGTCTTAGCCAGGATGGCGGTCCAGGAGACGCCACGATCGGCAGCATACCGGTGGCAGGTTTCACGATCGATTGGGCGTTCTTCGACATTACCGGCGCGCAAAGCGGTGACACGTTCGATATTTTCGGAACCGTGCGCAATCGCGACGGAAGCGGCAACAATCGTACGGCAATTGGAGGAATAACCTTCGATACCGTTGCATCCACCATCATCCCGGAACCCCAGACCTATCTGCTCGGCCTGCTCGGCGCGATAGGCGTGGCATTTGTCGTGCGTCGCCGGCGCGTCGAGTGCCGTCGGAACTAGACGACGAGTAACCCTAAAAGGCGTCAACATGCGGAAGACAGCCTTCACTTTGGTTGAACTCCTGGTGGTAATCGCCATCATCGGCATTCTGATTGCGCTGTTGTTGCCGGCCGTGCAATCGGCCCGCGAGGCGGCCCGCCGGATGCAGTGCAGCAACAACCTCAAGCAGATCGGCCTGGCGCTGCACAACTACCATGCCACGCACTCGCAGCTTCCCTTCGGCCTGGTCGGCCGGCCGATCAACCCGACCGTCAACCGCTGGCCCGGCACCACGGTAATGACACAACTGTTGCCCTACCTGGAACAACAGGCCCTGGCCGACAACTACGTGTGGAACATCGAAGGGCAAGCTCCGCAGAACGATCAGGTCGCCTCGGTCCCGATTCCCTCGAGCGTCTGTCCTTCCGACGACGGCGAAGGCCGGCGGCTGGTGATCCACAACAACGTGCAAGGGATGGCCCGCTCCAACTACGTCTTCAGCTTTGGCTCCGACACCATGCTGCCGGACGCGGGAGGGCGCTTCATCCATCGCGACGACAACCGCAGCGGCGTCAACGTAGTGACCGACGGCGCCTTCGCCATCGACACCGTCCGCGCCATGCGGGACTTTCGCGACGGCACCTCGCAGACGGTCGTGGCCAGCGAACTGCTGGCCGGCAAGGACGATTTTTCCATCCTGGGAACCGACGACGTGTGCGACGCCCGCGGCATCTGGAGCTTCTTTCTGATGGGCAGCTCCAGCTACACGCATCGCAATACGCCCAACAGCAGCGTCGGCGACGGCAACCACACGGGCGGCGCGGGCCGAACCTGGTGCGTCCATAGCGAGCAGATGCCCTGCGACGTGACCGTCGGCGGCTACGACCAGCACCACGCCGCCGCCCGCAGTCGCCATCCCGGCGGGGTGACGTGCGTATTCGCCGACGGCCATGTGTCGTTCATCGCCGATACGATCGACCTGGAGACCTGGCAGAATCTGGCGGCCATCGCCGACGGGAATGTGCTGAAGAATGTGGAGTATTAGGAATCACCGCATGGAACCGGTTGGGCAACACTTGTTGTACGATGGCCCTCCGAGGCCGTCGGGTTCGTTCGCGACGGCCTCGGAGGGCCGTCGTACGGGGATCTGCGTTCTGCTTCTCCTTTGCGCTCTCTTCCTCGCCGGGTGCGGCGACGCACGGCGGCAGTCGGTGGTGGGAACTATCACCGTCAATGGCGAGCCGGTCGAGGACGGCCACATCGAGTTTCGCCCTCAGCCCGGCACCAGCGGTCCAACCGCCGGCAGCCCGATTCACGACGGCAATTATCGAATCACTTCCAACCAAGGCCCCTTCGCGGGCACGTTCCGAGTTGAGATTCGGGCCATGCGGGCCAGCGGACGGATGGTCGACGACGTCGCCACCGGCGAACGTGTGCCCGCGTCAGAACAGTTCCTGCCGCCGGAGTTTAATCAGAACTCGCAACTCACCGTCGAGGTCACTTCCGACCGCAACCGCTACGACTTCGACCTGACGCTTCCCCCATGATCCACTTGCCTCTATTGCCAGCCACTACCATGCACCGAATGTTTCGCGCCGTTGCTGTCTGCATACCGACTCTACTGCTATTGCTTTTCTTCGCGCCGCCGCCGACGGCCGCCGACCAGCCGCCGCCCAACGTGATCATTATCTTCACGGACGACCAGGGTTACGGCGACCTGGGCTGCTTCGGATCGGAGACGCTCAAGACACCGCGGATCGACGCGCTGGCCGAGGAAGGTCTGCGGCTGACGAGTTTCTATGTCAGCGCGGCGGTCTGCTCCCCCTCGCGTGCCGCCTTGTTGACCGGCTGCTATCACAAGCGGATCTCGGTCAACAAGGTGCTGTTTCCCGGCGAGGCGATCGGACTGAATCCGGAGGAGACGACCATTGCCGAGATGCTTAAGCCGCGCGGGTACGCTACCGCCTGCATCGGCAAGTGGCACCTGGGGGATCAGCCGGAGTTTCTCCCCACCCGGCAAGGGTTCGACGAATTCTTCGGCATCCCGTATTCCAACGACATGTACCCGCAAAACAACCTCCGCCACAAGTTTCCGCCGTTGCCGCTGATGCAGGACGAAGAGGTGATCGAGACCAACCCCGATCAAGACGAGCTAACACAGCGGCTAACCGACCGGGCGGTTGACTTTATCGAGCGATCGCAGCAGCAGCCGTTCTTCTTGTACTTCGCCCACCCGATGCCGCACCGGCCGTGCCACGCCAGCGCCGAGGCCCGCCGTGCGGTCGGCCTGGCGGAGCGAGAAATTCCCTCGTATCCGCAGAAGACGTCGGACAACGACTTTATCTATCCGGCCACGATGTACGACATCGACCTGTCGACCGGCCGGATTATCGACAAGCTCCGCGAGCTGAAACTGGAACAGAGGACGCTGGTGATCTTCACTTCCGACAACGGTCCGGCGGTGGGCAGCGCGGGACCGTTGCGAGGCCGCAAGGGAACGCCGCAAGAAGGCGGCATGCGGGTGCCGTGCATCGCGTGGTGGCCCGGGGTGATTGCCGGCGGCGGAGAAAGCGATGCTATTGCCGCCACAATCGACTTGCTGCCGACAATCGCCGCGATCAGCGGCGCGGAATTGCCCGAGAAACCGATTGACGGAGTGAACCTCTGGCCGCTGCTGGCAGGTCGGCCGAACATTGCGCCGCCCCGCGAGACGTTTCTCTACTATCGCGGCGCCAGTCTGGCGGCCGTTCGCTCCGGTCCCTGGAAACTGTTCGTCGACGACAAACAGCCGAAGCTTTACGATCTGGAAAAAGACATCTCCGAATCGCGCAACGTGGCGGCCGATCATCCAAAAGTGGTCGAGCGGCTGAGTGCGATAGCCCGCCAGGCGCGCGAGGAACTGGGGGACGGCGGTCGGCAAGGGCGCCGGCAGCGTCCGGCCGGCCGTGTTAGTCAACCTCGGTAATGCGTCCCCTTGATGTTAGCAAGTGGCGCTATTGAACCAACTCGGGGCGATTCAATTGAAGAAGACTCACAGTTGCGCGACCTTCCGGTGTAAGTGGTTTGATGCGTCCGATATCGAGACGGAATCGCTCATTGCTATGCCTGTAAGGGCGAAACAAATCGCAGCCACTTGTTTCGCCCTTTCAGGGCAGATCAAATTCGCGTTTGTCATGGTAGGAACGACAGTTGAGCAACCTCGATTACGCATTAAGCCTCGATTGTGCGCAGTCCATTCCCATGCTACTTAAGCGGCAGCGGGATGTGGCCGTCTCGCAAGGCGACGAACAGCGCTGCGGCGATCAGGTCGGCCGTGGTGCCTGGGTTCCGGCGGTTGCCGTCGCTCCGCAGGTAAAAGTCCAAATCGGCCAAGCGCTGGCGATACTCGGCGCTGGTTGGCGAACCGGCGGCCAGCACCCCGCCGGCGCGGGCGGCAACCTCCAACGCCAGTTCGCGGCCTCCCTTGCGGGCGATCAGCGAATCGGGAAAGTCTCGCATGGTCTGCACCTGGACGTGGACAATCGCATCGGTCAATGGAAGCTGTAGATCGCCAATCGCCAACTTCAGCCAGGGGACGATCACGTTGAGCACGTCGTCGTAGGCCCGCGCCCATTGGCGGGCGACCATGTCGTACTCTTCGGCCGCCCGCATGGCGTGCAACAGATTGTTCGGCGGTTCGCCGTGGACGTCCATCTGTTCGACATGGCCCAGCCCGCCGGGGTTGGCCAGGCGGATCGCTTCGTACACGTCGGCGGCATCCTCCGGCCGCAACTGGTGCAGCACGCGTTCCACGCCGAGCCGCAAACTGGTCGACGGCGGCACCACCGCCAGCGGCGCAAGCAGCAGAATGACGCCCAGATTGACATTGCAGTCGCAAACCAACTGAGTCTGCCTGACGGCTTGCAGAATCGTTTGTCCCAGCCGACGCTGGGCGGCCGTGCCGATGGTGGGCGCCGCCGCGGCGGAGGCGGCCAGAAAGTGCTCGAACCGCATATCGGCAAAATCGGCGCCGCGATGCACGTTGCCGCACTTGGGCGCGGCCGCTTCCAGCAGACAGGCCAGCGAAACGCATTGTTCGATCGAAAGCCCGCTCGCCGCCCGCACTGGTTGGTCTTGGTTCATTGCACGTGCTCCCGAGGTTGCGCGGCGCGAGGCTGTTTGGCCAGGAACTGCTCCAGCAGCGGCCCGATCAACTCGTGGGCGTCTTCCACCACGTAATGGCTGGCGTCTTCCAAGCGATGCACCTCGGCCGCGGGAAGACTTTCAAGAAGCCGTTCCAGGCACATCGGCGTAAAGCACCAATCTCGCATGCCCCAGATGAACATGGCCGGCTTATCGTCGAGCAGCCGCAGATCGCGCTCGATTTTCTCCAGCAGTTTCCAAGTAGGATGTCCGCCGTGGGCGGGAATGTCTTTCACGAAGGCGTCGATCGCCACGCGATTGGCCCAACTGTCATACGGCGCCAGGAAGCCCTGCTTGACTTCCGCCGTGAAGTTCTCCGGCCGGGCAGTCGCCATCCACAGCGCCGCTTTGGCAAACGCATTGAGGCCACGTACCGCCAGCGTTCCCAACAGGGGAACACGGCATAGCCGAATACGAAACGGAATGAACGGCGGCGGAAAAGCCCCGGTATTGAACAGCACGATCCGCGCGAAGCGCTGCGGCTGGCGGGTCGCCGCCCCCAGGCCGATCGCTCCGCCCCAATCGTGAGCCAGCAGCGTAATATCGCGCAGATCGAGCCGCTCGATCAAGGCGAGCAGATTATCGATATGGCGATCGAGCGTGTAGGGGTAGTCTTGCGGCTTGTCGCTCAGCCCGCAGCCAACATGGTCGGGCGCGATCACGCGACATTCCTGGCGAAACGCCGTCGCGATTCGCCGCCAATAAAACGACCAGGTCGGATTACCGTGGACGCAGAGCAGCGTCTCACCGGCAGCGCGGGAATCGGCTGGCGGGCCTTCGTCCAGGTAATGCAGGCGCGCACCTTCCAGTTCGAGCCAATGAGACTCGAACGGATAGAGACTGCGCCAAGCGGGTTGCGTGGAAGTGGTCATCGAATGATGAGCCTGACGGCTCCTTTACGGGGTGGCTGGGGCTTCCAGCCGCAGCAGCAACGTGCCTGCGGCTTCCAGCCGCAAGAGAAAACAGTCACAACCTACTGTCGTAACGATAACAAACGCCGCGGCGGGCGGCTATTCCACGCGCTGCTATTCCACGTGTAGCTATTCCATGCGCTGCTATTCCACTGTGACTATTCAACTGTGGCTTGTTTCAGGCGCTCCAGCCACCAGTCGCGTGTTTCGGCCCAGGCTGCCAATTGCTCTCGACGTTGGTCTGCGTCTTTTTCGTTGATTTGGCCGGCCCGCTCGTAGACCCAGGCAAGCATGTACTGGGCCGACGCCTTGCTCACCCGTGGCTTGTCGCCAATTTGCACATACCAAGGTCCGCTACTGGCAAAGCGATAGGTATTGGGAGTGTCCGCCACGGCGCGGATCAGAAACCAGCCGCTCTCGTCGAACTCCACCTCGGGCAACATGCCGTTGCGGCGGGCGAACTCGTCCAGCAAGATGTGATGGGCGACCTCTCCATTCTGGACAATCTCCAGGTACTCCACCTTGTCGGCAAATGATAGATTCAAAGTGAGTTCCAGTTTTAAGCGTTCGCCGGACGCCGCCGCAAAGATATGCCCCGGCGGTTCGCCCTCGGCCAAGGGGCGCAGCATCGGCCCATTGGTAACGACCACGCGACCGGCCCGCAGATTCTGCCACCATTGGTCGTACTCGAAGCTTTCGCCGCAATAAACGTAGGTGCGATTGTAGCCGACCGGTATCTCGGTGATGCCGGAGCCGGTGCCGCCGGTGGGTGGAATTCGCAGTCCGCAGTTGAGCAGATGATAGTAGACCTCCTGGGTGTACCGGCCCAAGCCGTTGGCGCCGCCGTAATTCTTGCGATCGCGCGGGCGATAACCGGGGGCCAGTTCGACAATGCCTTCCTTTTGCAGATGCGGGCCGGCGATTCGCACGCCGTCTACAACGCCCCGGGCGATCCACAACGGCATATCCGCCGCGTACGGCGCGTCGACTTCCACAAAGCCTCCTCGGGCTCGGGCTTCCGCTGCATACTCCGCCGCCAGCACGCCGCTGCCATTCTCGCTGGTGACGCGGGCCGGTTTGTCGAGCTGATGGTACGTCAAACCGCCGCCGGCCGTGGCGTCGTGACCTGCCATGACGTCGAGCAGGTGATTCGCGTCGAGCCGCTCGACCGGGTCGTCCGGCAGCGCCTGTCGCGCCCAGAGACTTGAGTTATTGCTCCAGGTAATCACCTCCGCCACATTGACGTCGCCGGCTCGCACGAGCAGAGGCAAGTCGTGGCGATTGCGGGCGACGCCCAGGTCGCCCGACCACCAGCCTTCTTGCTTCATGTTGACGAACCGCTTCATGGTCACGGTTTGCACGTCGTCGGCGAAGTCGTTGATGCGAAAATGGCCGCTGCGGGCGTAGTATTCCGGTCCGCACGAGATCTCGAACTTGTAGTTGCCCAGCGGAACCTCCAGTTCGAGCTTGCCGTCGAACTCGAAGTGATTCCCCAAGGCGGGCAAGCCCGTGGGACGGCGATTGCGATTCCGCTCGTTGGTCAGGTGCATGCGGCAGGGCAACGGCTTGCCGTCGGACTCGTCGATAACCGTCAGCACCAGCTTTCCAACCCGAGCGGCGGCCGGCTCGGCCGTGCCGAAGATCGCCAGCGCTAACACGGCTGTGACGTAGACAAAAGGAACTCGTGGGGCGGCCATGAAACGTCTCGGCAAAATCGATGGAATCGGCGGAATTGGCGCGGAGAACGATACGCTACCGTAAATCGTAGCATGGAAGGGGGCGCCGCAGGCAACACAAAAGCCTGCCCTAGCCTGCTTGAATCAACGTAAGTTCTATCCCTACAATAAGCTTCGGCACGGAATCTCCAGATGAATACGGCACACATGGCAGAAGATTATTACAAGACGTTGGGCGTTGTCCGCGAAGCCTCGCAGGCGGAGATCGACAAGGCGTATCGCGACTTGGCGCGCAAGTACCATCCCGACCTCAATCCCAAGGACAAAGACGCTAAACGCAAGTTTCAGGAAGTCCAGACCGCCTACGACGTGCTCAAGGATAGCGAAAAACGGGAAATGTACGACCGTTACGGGCATTCCTTCGAGTCGATGGGCGCCGGCGGACCGGCCGGCGGCGGGCCGCAATGGTCGACCACCGGCGGCGCGGGGTTCGAGGGCTTTGACTTCAGCGACTTGTTTCGCAATCGCCAAGGCGCCGGTGGCTTCGAAGGGGGCGAAGGCTTCGCCGACTTCTTCCGCCAGGCGTCGGGCGGACCAGGCGGGGGAAGAACTTCGCGGCGTCAACCGCGTCATACCCGCGGGGCCGACATCCTGCACGAGCTCAAAGTGCCGTTCGCCACCAGCGTGGTTGGCGGCGAGGCCCAGTTGAAGATTCAGCGGGCCAACGGAAAACTGGAGACCATTTCCGTCAAGATTCCCCCAGGCGTGGAAGACGGCCAGAAGATCCGCCTCCGCGGGCAAGGCGAGGCGCCCCCCACCGGCCAAGGCGAGCATGGCGATATCTTGATTATCATTCGCGTTGCGCCCCATGCCAACTTCACCCGCCGCGGCAACAATCTGGAAGTGGTGGTGCCCATCACCGTGGCCGAGGCGGTGCAAGGCGTCAAGGTCGATCTGCCCACGCCGCGCGGTGTGATCACCCTGACCGTGCCGCCGGGCACCTCCAGCGGCAAGAAACTACGGATCAAGGGGCATGGCGTGGTCGCGAAGAACAAGCCGCAAGGAGATCTGCTGGCCGAGGTGCAGATTGTGCTGCCCAGGCAGATCAGCGACGAAGCACGCGAAGCGCTGCTCAAGCTGGGAGACTCCGACGGGGCCGCGCTGCGGCAAGAACTGAGGTGGTGATGACCCACACGTCGAGAACGCAATGCGTGGCGATCCATTCCATTCGCCCCGACTCGGCATGAGGTCGCCCTGATGGACACACCGCCGCCCGACCAACGTTTTCCACGAGAGCGAAGACTGCGTCGCGACGACGACTTCCGGGCGGTGTTCGCCCGCAAGTGCTCGGCGGCCGACGCGTTGATCGTGGTGTACGCCCGCAAGAACGACGTCGGCTATTCCCGCCTGGGCCTGTCGGTCTCCAAGAAGCACGGGTCGGCCGTGCGGCGCAATCGCTGGAAGCGGCTGTTTCGGGAAGCATTTCGGCTGGATTACTCGCAGTTGCCGCCGGCGCTCGACCTGGTATTGATTCCCCGCCAAGGCGGCGAGCCGAGCCTGCCGGCGATTCGCGCGTCGCTTTGCCAACTGGCGCAACGGCTGGACAAGCGGCTGCAGCGCCAGCGGGAGTCCGACCCATGAAACGCCTGCTCGAATGGCTGGTCTCCGTACCCGGCCGATTGCTGATCGGCCTGGTGATCGTCTACCAATGGACACTCAGCCCGATGTTCCGCGGCTGCTGCCGCTTCGAGCCTTCCTGTAGCCAGTACATGATCCTGGCGGTGCGCAAGTA
>JBGTJT010000403.1:0-3284 GCA_041744995.1 Pirellulales bacterium
TTCAACGAAATCGACATGCAGCCGGTGATGGACCTCCGCCGTAAGTATCGCGACCAGTTTCTGGAGAAGCACGGCGTGAAATTGGGTTTCATGTCATTCTTCGCGAAGGCCGCGATCGAGGCCCTCAAGCGGTTTCCCGAGGTGAACGCCGAAGTCCGCGACAACAAGGAAATCGTTTATCGCCATTACTACGACATCGGCATCGCGATCGGCGGCGGCAAGGGGCTGGTCGTCCCGGTGCTGCGGAATGTCGAGCGAATGAGCTTCGCCGAGATCGAGCAAACCATCGGCGAGCTGGCCGATAAGGCGCAAGCCAACAAGCTCGTGCCGGACGAACTCAAGGGGGGCACCTTCACCATCAGCAACGGCGGGGTCTACGGCTCGCTGCTCAGCACTCCGATCGTCAATCCGCCGCAAAGCGGCATCCTCGGCTTGCACGCCATTCAGGAGCGGCCGATAGCGGTTGACGGCAAAGTGGTGATTCGCCCGATGATGTATGTCGCGCTGACCTACGACCATCGCATCGTCGACGGCCGCGAGGCGGTCACCTTCCTGCGAACCATCAAGGAAGTGCTGGAGGAACCCGCCCGCCTGTTCCTGGAGGTTTAGCGGCACGTTCCCTTATTTAACCCGCAGCCGCCGGCGCAGGCGGCATCCAAGCAAATGCCATCGTACCATGCCGACCGCAAGTTACACCATACAGTTCATCGCCGAAGCCCTCCTGGTGTAGCCAGCGGCCCAGCCCCGGCACTACCGATGATGCCGCCTGCGGCTACGGGTTAAACGATTTTCCCCTCAAGACTCAAGCCTCACACCTCACACCTATGCCCCAAGCAACTCATGATTTAGTCGTAATCGGCGGAGGGCCGGGCGGTTACGTGGCCGCCATTCGGGCCGCACAACTGGGACTCGACGTCGCCTGCATCGACGCCAACCAACAGTTCGGCGGCACCTGCCTGCGCGTCGGCTGCATTCCCAGCAAGGCGCTGCTGGAATCGAGCGAGTTGTTCGCCGCCGCCAACGGACATTTCGCCGAACACGGCATCGAGTTCAAGAAGGTCAAACTCGATCTGACCAAGATGCTCGCCCGCAAGGACAAGATCGTCGAGCAACTGACCGGCGGCATTCAGCAGCTTCTTAAGAAGAACAAGATCACAGGTTATGTGGGCCGCGGCAAGATCATTGCCCCCGGCACCGTCGAGGTGACGCCACTCGACGGCGGCGTAGCGATCGAGATCGCCGCCGAGACGATTCTTATCGCCACCGGCAGCCAGCCGGCACGGATGCAAGGCGTGGAATACGACGGCGACCTGATCGGCGACAGCACTACGGCGCTGTCGTACCAGGAAGTCCCCAAGAAACTTATCGTGATCGGCGGCGGCTACATCGGGCTGGAGATGGGCAGCGTGTGGAACCGGCTCGGCTCTGAAGTAACGGTGCTGGAAGCAATGGATCGCATTCTGCCGGGACTGGATGGCGAGATCGCCAAGCAGGCCCAGCGGATATTCGAGAAGCAAGGATTCAAGTTTCAGGTCGACAGTTGGGTCGAGTCGGCCAAGGTCGAGGACGGCCAATGCGTGGTTCGCTGCAAGGACCGCGAGCCGCTCACCGCCGACCGCGTGCTACTGGCCGCCGGCCGCGCGCCCTACACGGCGGAGTTGGGACTTCAGAACGTCGGCATCGAGACCGACAAGCGGGGCTTCATTCAGGTCGACAAGCACTTTGCGACCAGCGCGAAAGGCATTTATGCGGTCGGCGACGTAATTGGCGGGGCGATGTTGGCGCATAAGGCTTCCGAGGAGGGCGTGGCCTGCGTCGAGCAGATCGTCAACGGCAGCGGCCACATCAACTACGACACCATCCCCGCAGTCGTCTACACGCATCCAGAGATCGCGTCGGTCGGCAAGACCGAAGAGCAGCTCAAGGAAGCGGGCGTCGAGTACAACAAGGGCGTTTGCCCGTTCGGCGCGATCGGCCGAGCGCTCGCCTTGGGCGATACCAACGGACGGGTGAAGATCCTGGCCGACGCCGCCACCGACCGCGTGTTGGGCGTGCATTGCATTGGCTTGCGGGCGGGCGACCTGATCGCCGAAGCGGCCGTGGCAATGCAATTCGGGGCCAGCAGCGAGGACATCGCCCGCTGCTGCCACGCTCACCCCACGTTATCGGAAGCCGTTCACGAAGCGGCCTTGGCGGTGAACAAGCGGTCGATTCATACGTAACGTGGCTGGGGCTTCCAGCCGCAGCGGGAACTATGCGCGAGGCTAGACGCCGCCGCCACGCTGTCAGGTCTCAACGCGGCTGCAGCTCCTCGATCCGCGTGATGTGACGCAGGTCAATCGCGGTCGATCGTACCAAATCTGGATAGGAATGCGATCCATTACTGTCGCTGTTCTTCGCATTGTCCACCGGAATTCCGACGTTGACGGAGGATCGAAACACCATCATCATTTCCGGATGCCGAATCTCATACTCGGCTCCATCAGAAACGTACATGCGGAACGGTCGAAATGGACTCGTCCGCAAAGCTTCGATCATTTCGTCACGCCGCATCGCTCGTGTCCTTCCTTAATTTGTACTCTCCACCGGTTCCTCCTCCGCCAACTCCCCGCGGCACTCCGGACTTGGCGTGCCGCAGAGCGAGCACATGGTTTCGCCGCTCTCGTTGGTGGCGCCGTTGAGTCCGCCGCAGGAACCTTTGATGGTCCGGTTGCTGAGAATCACGCCCACCGCCATGGCGCCCATGGCGACGATAAAAGCGACGAAGGCGGCGATGAACGTGGTCATGGTGAATCTTCCGGCTGGATATAGGATTTGCGAAACAGATCGAACCCCGGCGTACTCTTCTCGATAAAGTTCTCGCCGTCACGGATGATCATCAACACGGCCATGTCTTGGGACAGCGCCCAATTGTACCCCGCCTCCGGCCCCAGGACCATCAATGCGGTGGCGTAGGCGTCGGCATTGATGCCATGTTCGGCGATCACGCTGACCGAGGCCAGGCCGTGCTCGACCGGTCGTCCGGTGCGGGGATCGACGACGTGCGAGAACCGCCGGCCGTCGATCTCGAAGAAATTGCGATAATCGCCGCTGGTTGCCAGGGCGGCATCGCTTAGATGCAGCACCGTCTGGACGCCGCGGCCCGCGTCTGTAGGGGTTTCGATCCCCATCCGCCACGGTTGGCCGCCGCCGCGTGAGCCCCGGGTGCGAACCTCTCCGCCTATCTCCACCATGTAGTGGGCCACTTCCTGATCTTCAAGAAAGTCGGCTACCACGTCGACGCC
>JBGTJT010000404.1:0-15147 GCA_041744995.1 Pirellulales bacterium
TTGAGTATCAGGATCTGTCTCCAAACGATCCAAACCTGCTGGGCAATGGTGACGACCCGGGCGACCCGTACTACCGCATCTTGATTGACCAGTCCCAGGAAGAAATTGTCTCAAAGCTGGAGGAACTCAAGGCGATCATCGAATCCGGGGAAATCAAGCAATGGGATTTCCGAACGCTGAAGGCGATCTGGTTCGGTCAGCATCTTTACCAACCGCTGCTGCACATGCAGGACAAGATCGTCGAGATCAGCCCGGTGCCGTTGAACAAGGGCGAGAGGCTGTTCGTCGACGACCTGAAGCAGTTCCACGACAACGATGGCGGATTCTTCAGCGGCAAGGAAATGTACCTGTTACGAAATCTGAGCAAGGGCCGCGGCGTGGGCTTCTTCGAGGCGGGCAACTTCCACCCCGACTTCATTCTCTGGCTGCTCGTCGACGGCAAACAGCACGTCGTCTTCGTGGACCCGAAGGGCATTCGCAACATCGGGGCGACCGACCCGAAGATTCAGTTCTATGCCGAGATCAAGAAGATCGAGGAGCGTTTGGCGAACGACGCTGTGAAACTCCACTCGTTCATCGTATCGAATACACCGTCACACATGATGCGGATGCTTTGGAGTATGGAAAAAGCGGACATGCAGGCTCGACATGTCCTGTTCCAGGAAGAAGATAAGGACACCTACGTTCGCTGGATGTTGGAGAAGGTCATTGAGTAGGGGCCATCTAAACAGAAAAGTGTCGTCAATTGGCGTTGCAACAACGAGGTAGCAGATGGCTGAGAACCTGATCGACAAGCTTCACCCAGCTCGCTTTTCAGAGATGTCGCCGCTGATGGCGGCGATCGTCGGATACGTGCTGGGCGAATCGTTCACGACGCCGAACATCGCTGAACTGACGGTGAGTGAGCAGGAAAACCTGGTCTACATCCGCCCGGACGGAGCGGTCGGGTTTCGAGGGAGTGCAAAGCCTGGAAGATCTCCGCAACAACTGGAATCGGCTTCTGGACGTGGCGGGGCTTACCGATGAGGAGCGCAAGGAAGCCGTGGGATTGTTCAACGTGAGAGTGTCGAAGATCACCGGCACGGAAATGTAAGCATTGCAGCAACTTGGAGGCCGCGGGTCCACGATTTTTGAGAAATTGTCCGCCAATAGGTAAAGAAAAGCACCCCGGCCGCCCGTAGGCGGCCGGGGGACGCGTTGTAGCGGTTCACTTGCAGCCGACAGACGCAGCGCCGCTTCATAACCGGTGGCGCCGACGCCGATCGCGGTGTAGACGACTGTGCTGAATCCCTGGCGAGCGCCGGGTCGGGCGGTCGTCAGTTGAATGAGTAGCCGTCCGGTGGAAGGCTTCAAGGTGATGCGCCGAGCGGCTCGTCCGATTGAAACTCCTCCCATGACGCGCCCAGCTCCCGCCGAAGCTGTGAAACCCGTCCTGCCGAGAGTTTGAACCGCTGGGCGACTTCGCCCGTCGTGCACCCTTCCGCCAGCAGCAGGGCGATCCGCTGATCGCGCAGGCTGTGTGCCTTGAGCCAAGCGGCGAAGTCGATGCGGAAGCAGACCTGATCCGGCACCGGCGCCCGGGAATGGTCGATGAGCGAATAGTGCCAGTAGCCGATCCGGGAGAAGCTATCGACGCCGAAATCGTGGCGGACTTGGGCGGCGCGGCTCATCACATCGCGGCTGTTGTCGCGATTGCCGACACGGCGGCCGGCCATCACATGCGTGATCGCCCACCGCACGAGCCTGGTAGGAAATGCGAAGGGATTCTTGCCGCGTTGCTTCAGTGTAATAAAGCTGATCAGCGCTGCCGCGGTGACTTCCGCCACTGCCTCCTCACGATGATCTACCGACCAGCGGTGGAAGGCTCGGCCGGCATAGCGGCTTATGACCGGCAGCAGCGGCAGGAAATCGTCATGCTCCTGCGGCAAAATGGTTGAGGGAATAGCGTAGGTTGTCACGGGCACCTCCTGGGAGCAGCCGTTCCTGCTGAGGAACGAAGGAAAACGAACTCGAGGCCGATTTGGGGCGGGACTGGCGGAGCACGAAGCTCTGCGCAGTCATCCTGGGCCGTATGATGCGAAGGGCCGGCGGCCTCCCTGCCGCCGGCTGATCTCGTCGCAGTTAGCAAGGCAGCAGGCGCGGCCGCATCGCGTCCACTTCGTCCCAGTCCAACCAGGGACTCGGCTCGGGGTCGTATGCCGGTTCCTCCGGACTCGCCAGGCTGAAGCCGCGGCGGGTGATCTCGGTGATGGTTTCGCCTGTCGCACGCGAAACCAAACGGTTCAGGTCATTCTGCGTCATCGCTTCCACTCCTTGAACAAGAACAAAGAAAGCGACCGCCCCACGCGGAGCGGTCGTTGCCCGAAAAAGGCACAACCGCCCCGCGACACCGCGAGGCCAAAAATATCAATCAGTCCGCTCCCGCTCGCCGCGGCTAGCGGGTTCTTGGGGCACACAGTATTTCGGCGGCTTCCTCCGAGGCCGCCGATTGTTTATCCGTGAGCTCGAACTGCTCCAGCAGCAACAGCTCCCGCAGCACGGTCTCCAGGGCATGAGCCGATCAGTCTCGGGGGGACGTCCGCCGCCATAAAAACATCCGCCGGGCAGACGTTGTCCGTGGCGATTTCATTCCGGCGCCGCACGGCCAGCGTCCCGCGGTGAGTAACCCGGCAGATGCAGTACGCCCGGGGGACGCCGACGACCTTGGCCGCCAGCGCGTCCGCAGCGTCGACCACTCGGACTCCGGTGCAATGGTGATCGGCAACGGCCGGACTCGTAGTCGAATTTGCCATAGACCCGCGAGTTTCTTTCTGTTGACAGGTTTTGGTGATACGGCGGCAACGCCTGGAGCCAGTGAGACGTGATCCAGGCGGCTTCAACCGCCAGCGCCGAGTATCCGGATCTAGTCTCGTTGCTCCTTCCACGAGCGTCACCGCATACGGCGTGCGGCGACTAATTCCTGGTGGCTAAAGCGGTACTGAGTTGATATGCCAGCGAAACTGTGCGTTTTTTAGACTCTCAAGGGCGATATCGACGAATTTCGCCCGTTACACGTGTCCAAAGGCTGCCGGGGCGGCTCTTGCGCATCTGCGGCCGCGCTCCGTCAAGGCAGGGGGCGAAAGTCCCAAGCCAAAGTGACTCCGTATCCGCTGCTTCTTCTCGGGCCTGGCACGACTTCTTTAACCACAGGGACAGAAACAGTCGATCGATTGACGGGGTCATAGGTACTCCGACGGGCAGTTTGCCATCGTCACGGTTATCAACCTATCCACCAGCGACACCCCGCGAGATGAAGGATAAGTGAAACGCCGTGCGCATCGAGCTCGACAGTACCGATCTTGAACCGCTTATCGAGCGAGTGGTTTCCCGCACAGTTGCCCTGCTCGGCAGCCGTCATGGCACCGGGGACTTCGCTGGGGAGCGCTTAGCGTACAATCGCAAGGAGGCGGCCGAAGCGCTCGGAATTTCGATCTCCAAGCTCGACCTTCTCACTAAGTCGGGACGGATTCCCCATGTGCGGCTCAGCGGCGACGAAGGGTCGCCAAGTTACCCTGTCGCCATGCTGGAGAGGTGGCTGGAAGAGCAGGCAATAGAATCGGTGAAAAAGGGCAACACCGACTAAACAATCTCCCATTTGGTGGCAAAGTTTATCGGGACTCCGTACTCTCGGCGGACGACGTTCCGTATGCCGCCAACGGCAGTTCTACCATCCGCATTCAATCCAAGGACATCTACTATGGCCAGCATCACTACACGCGTGAACGGCACGCTGTTCGTGCAGTTCGCATTTCCAGCCAATCGTCGCCACACCATCCGACTGGGCAGTACCGCCGGCACCGACGCAGCTACCGTAAAGGGCCACATCGAGGAATTGGTCGACGCGGCGAAGAATGGACTCACAGCCGATCCCGAGACCAAGGCATGGCTACGAAAGCTGCGGGGAGGACAGTTTTACGACAAGCTTGCGGAGACTGGCCTTGTGCCAAGAGTTGCAAGGGATCTGACACCGAAATTGGCGGACTATCTTGACCGCTACATCGAACGTCGCACCGATGTGAAAACGCCGACGAAGAAAAAGTACATCAGCACCCGAAACAGTCTTTGCGACTACTTCGGGGAAGGCAAGCGTATCGACGAGATCACCCCCGGCGACGCCGACGATTGGCGCCGCCACCTGATCGCGCAGGAGAAGGGTCACGGCCGACCGACGAAGTCGAAGCGACCCACCGGCGCGCTAAAGGCCGGCGAATCCCGCAGTGAGAATACGATCCGCAAACACGCCTCCGTCGCCAAGGTTCTGTTTAGCGGGGCGACGCGTAAGAAGTTGATCCCGGAAAATCCCTTCGCTGACTTGCCGTCGCACACGCAGGCGAATGCCGACCGCATGTTCTTTGTGACGCGAGCGCAGGCGGACGCCATCATCGAGGCGTGTCCCGACGCCCAGTGGCGTCTTCTGTTTGCGCTGGCGCGGTACGGCGGGCTGCGGACGCCGTCCGAGCCTACGCTGCTACGCTGGTCGGACATTAACTGGGATCAGGGTCGCATGACGGTGACATCCCCCAAGACAGAGCGATTCCCGCACGGAAAGTGCCGCGTCACGCCGATCTTCCCCGAGTTGCGTCCTTTCCTCGACGACATGTGGGAGATCGTCGGCACCCGTGCCGACCGCGTGATCACCATGTGCGATGGAAAATCTGGAGCGTACGCGCGAACGATGTTCATGAAGATCATCAAACGGGCCGGACTCACGCCGTGGCCCAAGCTGTGGCAGAACTTGCGGTCGTCCCGGCAGACCGAGTTGGAGGACCAGTTCCCGACGCACGTGGTCTGCAAGTGGCTCGGCAATACGCCCAAGATCGCGCACAAGCATTACCACCAGGTGACTGAGGATCACTTCGCCCGAGCCGCGACCTCCGGCGCCGCGGCGCTGCAGAAAGCGCAGCACTTTTCTGTCGCAACGGCTCCCAATGGGTCCAGCGGCGAGGAGGACAACCGCAAAAACCAACTAGAAAATGAGTGTCTGCCACTTACGGGGATAAACAATCTGGCCGAGGCGGGGATCGAACCCGCACGGGGGTTACCCCCCACGGGATTTTAAGTCCCGTGCGTCTGCCAATTCCGCCACTCGGCCTCGTGGTACGTGCGTTTTATCATACCCGGAGGACACGTTTACCTCCACGGGCGTTCGGGGAGGCTTGAGGCTGGAGGCTTGAGGCTTGAGGCGAGCGTAGCCTGAGCTACTTTGTTTCGACTGGCAGTTCGTCGATTTTGGCGGCCAGGATGAAGTCGTTCTCCGACAGGCCGCCGATGGCGTGCGTCCATAGCTCGATCGCCGCGTTGCGATAGCCGGCGATGTGCAGATCGGGGTGATGCCCGTCGGCCTCGGCCACTTCGGCCACGCGGTTGAAGAAGTCCAGCCCCGCCATGAAATTCTTGACGGTCCACTCCTTGCGAATCCGCTGGCCGTCGTCGGTGAGTCGCCAGCCAGGCAGCTTCTCCAGTTGGGCGACCGATGCGTCGCGCGAATAAGGCTCCACGCCCCCCTCGCAGGGCCGGCACTTCTTAGCGATCAATTCCGAGGTAGACTGAACGGTCATGCGACGATTCTCCTGTTGCGAGTGACGGCCAACCCTTGCAGTCTAGCGCCGCTGGCCGGGGGTCGTCAACTCAGTTGCTCCAAGACAATTTCCTCCCAACAGCCGCCGAGAACTACGATTGCCATGCCCCCTTCCGAGCCGCTCGATACGCTGCAGCACAAGATCATCGAATTGGAGACGCTGTTGGCCCATCAGCAGCGGCTGATCGACCACTTGGACGAAACGCTGCGAAATCATGAGGCGCGGTTGTCCAGCGTCGAACGGCAGCGGGCCGACCTGGCCGATCAGCTCGATCGGTTGCACGCGCAAGTCGAAGCCGGCGGCACGGCCGAGGATGACAAGCCGCCGCATTACTGAGAAATTGCTCTGGGTCGCTTAAGGCAGTAAGGTGGAACCCATCAGGAAGCGATCGACTTCGCGGGCGCATTGGCGGCCCTCGTTAATGGCCCACACGATCAGGCTTTGGCCGCGGCGGCAGTCGCCGGCGGCGAACACGCCGTCGACGTTGGTGGCGTAGTTGCCGTACTCCGCCTTGAAGTTGCTGCGGGGGTCGACCTCCAAGCCGAGCTGCGGAATGATCGTATCCTCCGGGCCGAGAAAGCCCATCGCCAGCAGCACCAGGTCGGCCTCGAAAACTTCCTCCGAGCCGGGCGTCTCCGACATCTGGAATCGCCCTGAGTCGTCCTTGGCCCACTCCACCCGCACGGTCTTGATGCCGGCCACGTTGCCGGCGCCGTCGTCGATGAACTCCTTGCTCAGTACGCAGAACTGGCGAGGATCCTGGCCGAACTTGGCGGCGACCTCGGCGTGGCCGTAGTCGACTCGGAAGATTCGCGGCCATTGCGGCCATGGGTTGTCCTCGCCGCGCAGCTCCGGCGGTTGCGGCAGCAACTCGAAGTTGACCAGCTTGGTGCAGCCGTGCCGCATCGACGTGCCAATGCAGTCGGTGCCGGTGTCGCCGCCGCCGACCACCACCACGCGTTTGCCTTTCGCCGAAATATACTGGCCGTCGGCCAGCTTGCTGTCGAGCAGGCTTTTGGTGTTCTTCAGCAAAAACTCCATGGCGAAGTACACGCCGTTGAGCTGGCGGCCGGGGATCGGCAGGTCGCGCGGTCGGGTGGCGCCGCAGGCCAGCACCAGCGCATCGTGGTCGGCTTGAAGTTGCTTGATTTCGACGTTCACGCCGACATGCGCGCCGGTGACAAACTCCACCCCCTCGGCGCGGAGCAAGTCGACGCGGCGGTCGACGATCTCCTTATCGAGCTTCATGTTCGGAATGCCGTACATCAGCAGTCCGCCGACGCGATCGTCGCGCTCATACACCGTGCAGAGGTGGCCAACCTTGTTGAGCTGGGCCGCTGCGGCCAGGCCGGCCGGTCCGCTGCCGATGACAGCCACGCGCTTGCCGGTCCGCTGCTGGGGTGGTTCGGGTTTGATCCAGCCCTCCTGAAAGCCGCGATCGACGATCGCACACTCGATGTTCTTGATTGTCACCGCCGGTTCGATAATTCCCAGCACGCAGGCGCCCTCGCAGGGGGCGGGACAGACGCGGCCGGTGAACTCCGGGAAATTGTTGGTCTTGTGCAGCCGGTCAAGCGCCTCGCGCCAGCGCCCCCGATAGACCAGGTCGTTCCATTCCGGGATCAAATTGTCGACCGGGCAGCCGGTGTCCGACATGCAAAACGGCACGCCGCAGTCCATGCAGCGGGCGCCTTGCGTCTTGAGATGATCGTCGAGCACCGGCAGCAGGAACTCGTCGTAATTCGCAATCCGTTCGACCGGATCACGATACGGAACCGTGCTGCGTGCGTATTCCATAAAGCCCGTTGGCTTGCCCATCAGTGACTCTCCGACAATCCGCTAGTGTTCAGGTTTCAGGTTTCAGGTTTCAGGTTTCAGGTTTCAGGTTTCAGGTTTCAGGTTTCAGGTTTCAGGTTTCAGGTTTCAGGTTTCAGGAGCTGCGCTCCTGATGTCCTCCTGAACACTGAACACTGAAACCTCCACTACGCTCCTACTTGTTCGCCTTTGGCTTCCTTGGCTTGTTTCTGCTTGAGCGACTCCAGCACGCGTTTGTAGTCGGTCGGCATGACCTTCACGAACTGCGGCAAGGTTTCATTCCAGCGGTTCAGCAGGTCTTCGGCGACCGTCGAGCCGGTGAAGTTGGCGTGCCGCTCGATCAGTTCCCGTAGTTCGGCGACGTCCTCCTCGTCGACGACGTCTTCCAACTCGACCATGCCGAGATTGCAATTCTGCAGGAACATCTCGCGGGGATCCCAAATGTAGGCGACGCCGCCACTCATGCCAGCCGCGAAGTTGCGGCCCGTCGGGCCGAGCACCACCACTCGGCCGCCGGTCATGTACTCGCAGCCATGGTCGCCGACCCCTTCAATCACCGTTCGCGCTCCGGAGTTGCGAACGGCGAAGCGTTCCGCCGCGCGGCCGCGGAAGTAGGCTTCGCCGCGGGTGGCCCCGTACAGGCAGACGTTGCCGACCACGATGTTCTCTTCCGGAACGAACGTGCTGGTGCGGGGGGGATAGACAATTACCCTGCCGCCGGAAAGTCCCTTGCCGACATAGTCGTTGGCGTCCCCTTCCAGTTCCAGCGTGACACCGTGGGCCAAAAATGCCCCAAAGCTTTGGCCGGCCGAACCGTTGAAGTTGATGTGAATCGTATCCTCCGGCAACCCTTCCTCGCCGTGGCGCTTAGCGATCTCGTGGCTGAGCATCGTGCCGACGGTGCGGTTGGTGTTGACGATCGGCATGTCGAGCGTCACAGGCGTCCGTTTGTCGAGCGCTGGGGCGGCTTGTTCGATTAGCTGGTTGTCCAGTGCTCGCTCCAGGCCGTGGTCTTGCGTCCGCGTGCAATACACCTCGACCCCCTCGTGAGGCCGCTGGGCGGGCGACAGCATCGACGTCAGGTCGAGTCCGTCGGACTTCCAATGCTTGATCGCCGCGTCGGTTTCCAGGCATTCGGCGTGGCCGACCATCTCATTGATCGTGCGGAAGCCAAGCCTCGCCATGATCCGGCGACAGTCCTCGGCCACCATGAACAGGTAGTTGACTACGTGTTCCGGCTTGCCGGCGAATTTCTTGCGCAGCTCCGGATCCTGCGTGGCGATGCCGACCGGGCAGGTATTCAGATGGCACTTGCGCATCATGATGCAGCCCAGCGTGATTAGCGGAGCGGTTGAAAAGCCAAACTCCTCGGCGCCCAGCAGGGCAGCAATCACCACGTCGCGGCCAGTCTTCAACCCGCCGTCGGTCTGCAGCACCACGCGTGAGCGAAGATCATTGAGCACCAGCGTCTGGTGCGTCTCGGCAATGCCCAACTCCCAGGGCAGGCCGGCATGCTTGATGCTGGTCAGCGGCGAGGCGCCGGTGCCCCCCCCTTCGCCCGATATAAGGATGTGGTCGGCGTGTCCCTTGGCCACGCCGGCGGCCACCGTGCCGACGCCCACCTCCGAGACCAGTTTGACGCTGATCCGTGCCGCCGGGTTGGAGTTCTTCAGATCGTGAATCAACTGTGCCAGGTCTTCGATCGAGTAGATGTCGTGGTGCGGCGGCGGGCTGATCAGGCCGACGCCCGGGGGTGAGTAACGGATGCGTGCGATGGTCTCGTCCACCTTGCGGCCCGGCAACTCGCCCCCTTCGCCCGGCTTGGCGCCTTGCGAGATCTTGATCTGTAGTTCGTCGGCGTTTGTCAGATAGGAGATCGTCACACCGAACCGACCCGAGGCAACCTGCTTGATCGCCGACCGCTTGGAGTCGCCGTTGGACATGGGGGTCCAGCGGACGGGATCCTCGCCCCCTTCGCCCGTATTGCTCTTTCCGCCCAGGCGATTCATGGCAATCGCCAAAGTCTCGTGCGCTTCGGCGGAGATCGAGCCGAAGCTCATGGCGCCGGTGCAAAACCGCTTGACGATGTCTTGGGCCGACTCGACGTCCTCGATCGGCACCGCCGGTCCGTGGACGTTCTCCTTAAACGACAGCAGGCCCTTCAACGAGCAGCGGGTGCGGGCGTCGCTGTTGGCATGCTCGGCGAACCGCCAGTAGGCCGCCTCGTCGCCGCCGCGGGCGGCGACTTGAATGTCGGCGATCGCCTGCGGATCCCACATGTGACGCTCTCCCTCGGCTCGCCAGTGGAACTCGCCCGGATTGGGCAACACCGGCAGCAGATCACCCGCCCGCTCCGGGTAGCCGATCGCGTGGCGACGGAGGGCTTCGTCGGAGAGCACCTTAAAATCGACTCCTTGAATGCGGCTGGCCGTACCCGCGAAGCAGCGGTCGATGATCTCGTCGCCGAGTCCCACCGCCTCGAAGATCTGGGCGCCCTTGTAACTATGCAGCGTGGAGATGCCCATCTTGGCCATCACCTTGAGCATGCCCTTGGCGATGCCCTTGCGATAGCGGGCGATGATTCGCTCGTCGTCGTAGTTTTCGTTGTCGAGCAAGCCTTCCCGCAAGGCCCACCAGAGCGCCTCGAAGGCGACGTGGGGATTGATCGCGTCGGCCCCGTAGCCAATCAACAGACAGTGGTGATGCACTTCACGGGCTTCGCCCGTTTCGACCAGGATGCCAATTTGGGTGCGCTTGGCGCAGCGAACCAAATGATGATGTACCGCCCCGGTGGCGACCAGCGAACTGAGCGGCACGCGGTCGGCCGAGATGGCCAGGTCGGTCAGGCAGACGAGCGAATAGCCTTCGTCGATCGCCTCTTCCGCCTCGCGGCAGATGCGATCGATCGCCGACATCATGCCGGCGTGCCCTTCCGTCCGAGGGAAGGTGATGTCGATGGTCTTGGTCTTCCAACCGCGATGGTTCAGGTGCTTCAGCGCCGCCATCTGCTCGTTGGACAGGATCGGATGCGGGATCAGCAAGCGGTGGCAATGCTGCTCGCTCACCTCCAGCAAGTTCTCTTCCGGCCCAATGTAGCACTCCAGCGACATCACGATCTCCTCGCGGATCGAGTCGATGGCCGGATTGGTCACCTGGGCGAACAGTTGCTTGAAGTAGTCGTAGATCATCCGCGGCTTGTCGCTAAGGCAGGCCAGGGCCGCGTCGTTGCCCATCGAACCGAGCGGGTCGCGGACTTCGCGGACCATCGGCAGCAACATGAACTGCATCGTCTCGGTCGTGTACCCGAACGCCTGCATCCGTTCGAGCAGCGTATCGGGACAGAACCCGTGCGGCTCGGCCTTGGTGTCGAGTTCCTTCAATTCGATCCGCTGGCTGCGCAGCCATTCGCCGTAGGGGCGTTGATTGGCGAATTCGTGCTTCAGTTCGTTGTCGGGAATCAAGCGGCCTTGCTCGAAGTCGATCAGGAACATCCGCCCTGGCTGCAAGCGGCCCTTCTCCTTGACGTTCGCCGGATCGACCGGCAGCACGCCCACTTCACTAGCCATGATCACTTTGTCGTCGTGCGTCAGGTAATAACGCGAGGGGCGCAGGCCGTTGCGGTCGAGCACTGCGCCGATGTACTTGCCGTCGGTGAAGGCGATCGACGCCGGGCCGTCCCAAGGCTCCATCAGGCAGGAGTGATATTCGTAGAACGCCCGCTTGTTGACCGGCATCGACTCGTGGTTCTGCCAAGCCTCGGGGATCATCATCATGATCGCCCCTTGCAGCGACCGGCCGCTCATCAGCAGGAATTCCAGCACGTTGTCGAACGTGCCGCTGTCGGAGCAATCGGGCTCGACAATCGGGAAGAGTTGGGCGAACTCCGCGCCGAACAAGTCGCTACGGGCCTTGCCTTCGCGGGCTTGCATCCAATTCTTATTGCCTCGGAGCGTGTTGATCTCGCCGTTGTGGGCCATGAAGCGGTTCGGCTGCGCGCGATCCCAGCTCGGAAAGGTATTCGTCGAAAACCGCGAGTGAACCATCGCTAAATGCGACTTGAAATCGGGATCGCTCAGGTCGGGATAGTACGGCACGACCTGCTCGGGCATCAGTTGCCCCTTGTAGACGATCACCTTGGTCGACAGGCTGCAGATGTAAAACATCTTGGCTTGATCCAAAGTTTCGCTGCCGCGCAGATCGTGGCTGGCCCGCTTGCGAATCAGGTAGAGCCGCCGCTCGAAGGCGTCTCCTTCCAGAGCGTCGCCCGCGGCGACAAACAATTGCTCGATCACCGGCTCGGTGGCTCGGGCCGAGGGGCCGATGTCGGCCCGCGCCGCGTCGGTCGGAACCCGCCGCCAGCCCACAAGTTGCTGGCCGTGCTCGGCAACCAGTTCTTCCACGCGGCGCTTGCACGCTTGTCGCTCGGCTTCGAGCTGCGGCAGAAACACCAAGCCCGCGGCGAACTGGCCCGGCCGCGGCAGTTCCACGCCGAATTCCTGGCGGGCCACCTTGGCGAGAAACTCATGCGGCAAGGCGGTGAGAAATCCTGCGCCGTCGCCGGTGTTCGCCTCGCAGCCACAGGCGCCGCGATGGGTCATGCGGATCGAGATCTCGTCGGCGTCCTGGATAATCTGGTGGCTCCGCTCCCCCTTGATGTGCGCGACGAAGCCGACGCCGCAGGAGTCGTGCTCGTGAGCCGGATCGTACAGACCTTGCTTGGCCGGCGGGCCGAGAAGATGTGGATGGACGCTTTGCGATTGCTGTTCAGTTGACTTCATTGAATTCGTTTCCATCTGCGATTCTTCCACCTTGCCCTCTCCGTCGCGAACGCCACGGAAAGGCAACCTTGCGTGTTGATTCGGAACGCGCACGTCGGATTATGTTGAACCGTCCGCCGCGCCCGAGGCCGCCAACTCGCGGCGGCCCTCGTCGATCGCCGTCGGTTTGCCCTCCGTAGCGGATCGCTCGTCCGCCACGCTCGGCGCCAGTTCTTCCAAGTCCGAGTTCGCGCGCAGCAAATCGATAAACCGCCGAGCCGTCAAACCCAAGTCCTTGCCGCGTCGATACACGATGCCCAACGGCCGCACCAACTCGTCGGTCGCCAGCGGAATCGCCACCAGCGTGCCGCTTTCGACCTCTCGGGTGACCGTCGGCTCGGGAAGCAGACTGAAGCCTGCGCCGATTTCGATGGCTTGCTTGATCGTCTCGATGTTATCGAACTCCATCGCCACCCGCACCTCGACCCCCCGGGCTTGCAACACCCGATCGATCTCGCGACGAATCGTCAAGCCTTGCTCGAAGCCGACCATCGTCAGCCCGGCCAGTTCTTCCAGCTCAATCCGTGTGGAAGCAGCCAGTCGATGATCCGGCGCGCAGACCAGCACCATCGGCTCTTCGCGCCACAGGCGGACCTTCAACGAGCGCTGGGCCTTGGGATAGCTAATCAAGCCGATGTCGGCCTGATCCTTTTCGACGGCTTGGATGATGCGATCGGGGTGGAGATACTCCAGCCGCACGTTCGCCTTGGGATAGCGCGTCATGAACTGCTGTAGATAGTGGTTCATGTGGTGCAGCCCGACGGAATAGATCGCCGCGACGCGAACGCGTCCGGCGACTTCGTCGTGCAGCGTGCGAACCTCTTCCTCCAGCGCCAAGTACTGTTGTACCAGCTTGCGGACCCCCTCGTGGTAGAGATCTCCTTCGTTGGTCAGCCGGAAGGGACGGGTCGATCGATCAATCAACTTCACGCCGAGCCGCTCTTCCAGTTGGTGAACCACCTGGCTGGCGCCCGATTGGCTGATACCGTTCTCATCGGCCGCGCGCGAGAAACTGCGGCAATGGACAACATCGCAGAAGATTTTGAGAGATTTCAGTTGCATATTTATGGGGTGGCACACCGGTGCGGTTCGCGTCAACAGGCGTACTCCGACCGCCATCGTAGCCGCTATGGCGAGCAGAGAGAGCGAATGCTGTCAATCATGTTTTCAAATAGAGCCATTCAACAGCATTCAAATTGAATATAGTAGACTAAACGCCGTCTCATAGACCGTCAAGCAGGCAGAAATAAGAAATAAACGACCACTGATGGATTTGGTGGGCGTTGAAGCCTAACCGAGTGGCAACTCTAACCTGTGTTCTAGCCGTGGCTTAGCGCGTTACGACGGCTTGCCTTTGGTGTTGAGCAGGTGATCCGGAATGCGCAGTTCCTCGATCGTTTGGCCCGCTAGCACGGTCTCCTCGATGATCCGCGGCACGTCCTCCACCCGCACGCCGCCGTACCAGATTGCCTGCGGGTAGATGACCACTGTGGGGCCTTGCTCGCACTGCTCCAGGCAGCCGGCCCGGTTGGCCCGGACCAACGGGCCGAGTTGGCGGGCTTTGAGCTCGCGTTTGAAGGCGTGCAGTAGCGTTTCGCCTCCTTGCGGGTCGCAGCAGCCGCGCGAATGGCCGGCGTCGCGCCGATTGCAGCAGATGAAAATATGGCTGGTGAATTTGGGCATGCCGTTAAATTCCGTACTTTCGATGCATTCGTAATCTCGCCGGGCGGGACACCTGCACCGGGGAGGGCGGTTTATGACGTAGAGTTGGTTGGCCTGCGGCGGACGCTTGCTTTCTGGCTGGTGCCGAAGCTGGCAGCTTCGGCAACGTTGCTGCCGACGCTGGCAGCTTCGGCAACGTTGCTGCCGACGCTGGCAGCGTCGGCTACGATCGTGGCAGCTTCGGTCACACATGAGCTATTATGACGCAACAACTTCTTGAACAACAGGACGCGCCCCGCTCGGCCGTTGCGGCGGTCAAGGTGCTGCACCTAATCAACGGCGAGCATTACGCCGGCGCCGAGAAGGTGCAGGACGTGCTTGCCGCCGGGCTAGATGACTTTGGCTACCAGGTCGGCTTCGCCTGCCTTAAACCGGGCCGATTCCCCACGGCGCGGCACGCGCAACATGTGCCGCTGGTGGAACTCCCCATGCAGTCGCGGATTGACCTCGAGCCGCTGAAACGACTGGCGCGATTGATTCGCGACGAGCAGTACCAACTGGTGCATTCGCACACGCCGCGCACCGTGATGGTCGGCGCCGTTGCCGCCCGTCTGACCGGCGTGCCATTGGTGCATCACGTCCACATGCAGACTCAAGGCGAGCTGGTGCATCGAATGCGAGGCAAGCTGAACGCCTGGGTCGAACGCCGCAGCCTCAAGCGAGCGGCGCGGGTGATCGCCGTCTCCGACAGCCTGCGCCGCTATATCGTCAACCAAGGCGTTCCGGCTGAGCGGGTCGTGGTGGCGCACAACGGCGTCCCCTCGCCGCCGCTGTTTCGCGACGATCAACCGCCGCTGTCGAACTGGACCATCGGCTGCGTGGCGCTGTTTCGTCCTCGCAAGGGGATCGAAGTGCTGTTCGACGCGGTCGCCGGCCTACGGCAGCGCGGCTTGCCGGCCCGGTTGCGAATGGTCGGACGCTTTGAAACGGCGGACTACGAACGCGAGATCCGCCGCCGAGCGGCGCGGCTTGACCTGGAACCGTACATCGATTGGATCGGCTTCACCACCGACGTGAATGCGCAGCTCGTGCAGATGGACGTGCTGGTGCTGCCGAGCGTGTTGCCCGAGGGACTGCCGATGGTCGTCATCGAGGCGATGGCCGCCGGCGTGCCGGTCGTCGGCAGCGACGTGGACGGCGTCACCGACTGTATCGAGGACGGCCGCGACGGCCTG
>JBGTJT010000405.1:0-3965 GCA_041744995.1 Pirellulales bacterium
CCGGTGAGCGACAGGCAGCGGGCGCCCCGGCTGCCCGGGATTGGGCTGCCGAGCGACTTCGCGGGCTTCGCCCGGACGTTCGGCGTGCCGCTGTTGATGGGCGGCATCGTATTGGTGGTGTTCGCCCGCGGACTCGATAGCCTAGGCAATCGCGGCGTGGCCCGCATGCAGGCCAAAAGCGCCGCGGCGGTCGACCAGTTCAACGACTCCTGGGAAGCGCGGCGTCTGGCCTTGGAGACCCGGATCGAGGCGATTCGCGAGCAGGAGGAACCGAGCGAGCGAGACGTCCAGAGGTTGGACGAGTTGCTCGAACAACAAGCCGAACTGACCGAACAACGGGCCGAGGCGCGGCAAGAGGCCGAACGCACCACCTGGCGCGATTGGCAGATCGCCGCCCGCGACGCTGAACGCAACAACGCCATGTGGGCCTACTGGCGCGAATGGCTGTTCGTATTGGGGTCGATCATGCTCACCTGCGGACTGCTGGGCGTGGGCTTCCATGGCGGCGGGTCGGAGCGGATGATCTGCTTGATCATGCTGGCGATCATCACCTTTAGCCTCTACGTCGGCGGTTTCGCCTGGAGCGGCTCGTTTGCGTTGCCGTGAGGTTATTTGAGCGCCGCTTCCATGTCGCCGACTAGCCGCAGCAGCACTTCGCGGGTCAGTTGCGCGGGGACCGCTGCGCGGGGCGCGCCGTTGCTCTTTTCGTAGCGGGTGAGCGTGACAAAGCCGCCGCGCTGGACCAGCAGCTCGTAATAGGCGCGGCGGTTCCCCTCTTGCTGCGGCGGGTTGCTGCGAAGTTGCACCGTGCATCGCTGGTCGTCGCATTCAATCTCGGCCAGCGGTTCCATTAGATAGCTAATCCGCTTGGTCAGCGATTCGCTAATCTCATGCAGCCGCTTGATCGAGGCGTCGGCCAGTTCAGTCGATTCGATCGTAATCGACTTCAGCTTGCAGCCGACCGTTTCGATCGACTCCAAGTCCACCTGCATCGTGAGCGCACCGTGGGCGGCTCGCAGCAACAGGCCGCCGGTCGACTGGTTGACGCATACGTCCAGTTCATCGCTTAAGCGTTGTTTCAAACTCATAACAGGCCCATCCTTCGTTCGATCCGTCGTCTCAAGGCCGGCATCTCCGGCCAGATTGGTGAGCGCGATCCGACACGCCCGGAAAAACTAAAACGTCTCGACCTCCGCCTCCTCGGGCGCTTCCGCCTCTCCCTGCGAGACCATCGTATGCTCGGCGCCGTCGTAGGAAAGCACAATCTTCTCTTCGTTGAGAATGGTTTCGACATGGACTGGGCGAGTCCACAGTTTGTGCAGGTTCACCATCGTATCGCGGGCGTAATCCAGCTTCAACTCGACGCCGTTGTAGGCGTGCTCCAGGAACAATTCGCCACGGTTCTTGTAGTTGGCGTCGCGGACCTGGATCCGCGGCCGACCCATATTGGTCAGGCTGAATAGCAACTGCTGCTTGACCTGCGGGAAGGCGCGGCTTTCGATCTCGTAGGCGTCGCTGCCGGGGTTGTAACCGAACTTGAACAGCTTGTAGCGGCGGCAGAAATCGAGTGTAAGAAACTCGTCGATGAAGGTCAGGTCGTTGTGAATGCGGCGCACCTCGAAGATCTTCTCGTGCCCCGCGCCGGCGCCGGTGTCCCAGGTCTCGCGTGCGCGGAAATCGTCGCACTCGTCGTATTCCTTGCCGAATTGCCCCTTGTTCCAGCGTTCCTCGATATCGCGATACAGTTCCAAACCCAGCTTGTATGGGTTCAATTGCGTCGGCGAACTGGCCATCGTGCCGGCGTGGTGATCGCAATAGTGGATCACTTCCGACGGGTCGAGCTGCCGCTTGGTCATGATCGTGCTGTGCCAGTAGCTGGCCCAGCCCTCGTTCATGATCTTGGTCTGTCCCTGCGGAGCAAAGTAATACGCCTCGTCGCGAATGATCGACAGCACGTCGACTTGCCACGGCTTCAGCGGCGCGTGCTCCAGCAAGAACAGCATGACGTCGGTCTCCGGCCGCGAGGGGAAATTCTCCTCCTGCGCGCGCTGCAGCCGGACACGTTCGCGCTCGCGGGCCAGCGCTTTGGGCGGATTGATGTAGGAGTCCATGTACTGCTTGGCCTGAAACCGGCCCGGTTGCTCCGGTTCGTCCACCTGGTCGGCCTTTTCAAAGCGATAGTTGTCTCTCGCCGGATCGCGTCGCTGGATGAAGGGCGAATGGATGTCGATTAAGTCTTCGATGCTCAAGCAGCTATCGATAAACTCCTCGACCGTCTCCACCCCGAAGCGATCCATATAGCGGCGAACGCGATTGCCGTGGTTGGCCATCTCGTCCATCATTTTGCGGTTGGTCTGGCTGAACCAATCGTTGCACTTGAAGAAATCGCAATGGCCGTACACGTGGGCCATGACCAGCTTCTGATCGGTGCGGGCGTTGCTCCGCATCAGGTAGGCGTAGCAGGGATCGTTGTTAATGACCAACTCGTAGATCTTCGACAACCCGTAGTGGTACCCCTTGGCGAGCTTGGCGTACTCCATGCCGAACCGCCAATGCGGATAGCGGGTGGGAAAGCCGCCGTAGGCGGCGATCGCGTTGAGTTGATCGGCGTCGACCAGCTCGAAAATGGTGGGAAAGAAATCCAGCCCATACTGGCGCGCATTCTCCTCGATCACGGTCTGCAGGTCCGCCAGATCGCGCGGGAGCGGGTCGTAATTTAGGACGCTGGCCATGGTGGGGTGGTTTTAGGTTTTATGGTGGATTGAAGTGGCTGGTCGATGATATGTGTCAATGCGGAATGCGGAATGCGGGAGGTCGGCTTTCGGCTTTCTCCTTTCCGCTTGCTATTTTCCCTTGCCCAAGAAACGTTTGATCGACGCGTAGATCGCGTCCTTGTCCTCGATCTCCGAGAGAATCAGGTTGTCGTGCTCGTCGCCGAAGCGGCGCTCCAGGCCGTGGATGTACTCGCCACTGCCGTAGGGACTTTCCACCTGGCCATAGCAGAACAGGTTGACCCGCGGCAGTATCCGTTCGGCCAGCAGCCCCAGGCTTTGCTCGTTGTCTTCGCCCCAGTTGTCGCCGTCGGAGAACTGAAAGACATAGGTGTTCCACTCGCTCTCTGGGAACGAGCCTTCCAGCAGTTCGATGCACGCCCGATAGGCGGAGCTGATTCGCGTGCCGCCGCTCTCGCGGGTGTGGTAGAACGTTTCCTCGTCGACCACCTTGGCGACCGCGTCGTGGATGATGTACCGCCGCTCGACGCCGTCGTACTGGCGGCGCAGCCAGGTGTCAAGCCAAAACGCCTCGGTCCGCACGATTTCCTTCTGGTAGTCGGTCATCGAGCCGGAGACGTCCATCATGTAGACAATCACCGCGTTGGCTTCCGGTTTCAATTCGGTATGCCAAGAGCGATAACGGCGATCCTCTCGAATCGGCACAACCCGCGGATCGTTGGCCACATACGTGTTGGAGGATATTTGCCGCTTAAGCGCCTGCATGTAGGTGCGGCGGAAGTGCCGCAGCGACTCGGGGCCGACCTTGCGGATGCTGTTGTACTTGGTTTTCTCCTGAGAGATGCGGTCGCTGCCTTTCGGTTCGACCCGCGGCAGTTCCAGTTCATCCCCGAGGATGTCGGCCAGTTCGTCAAGCGTGACGTCGACCTCCAAAAAGTGCTGGTTGCCGGGGTCGCTGCCGGCGGACCCGGCGCCGTTGGGATCGCCGTCGCCGGGAATCACCTGGCTGCCGATCTCGCCGTCCCCTTGTCCGACGCCGCCGGAACCGTTCTTGCCATAGCGGAAATGCGGCACGTCGAGCGAAGGCACGGGGATGCTTACCACGTCGCGCCCCTTGCGGCCGATCATTTCGCCGTGGGTGACGTATCGTTTCAAGTTTTCGCGAATCTTGCCGCGGACGATTCGTTGAAACCGCCGCTCATCGCGCTCAATTCTCATGGTCATGGGTTTGGT
>JBGTJT010000406.1:0-3090 GCA_041744995.1 Pirellulales bacterium
ATCGAAGCCGTTCGCCAGATCGACGCTGCCCCGCGGCACGGCGGCCTCGGTCTCCGCAGCGATCCCATCCCCGACGGGCGGGGGCGTTACCTCAACCATGCTTTGGCACTTCAGGCAGAATGTAATCTGCCCGACCAGCGACGGATCGGTTACTTTCAACCGAGTCCCGCAGGTGATGCAATCGATGGCGTAGGGGGTGAATTCCATAGGAAATTTCGAGTCGCTGTCGACGGAGAATGCCTTTACCAAGTATACGGTCTGTTCCGACTTATTATTCCCATTCCTGGCCGCGTGTCACGCGATCGGCGCGGCTCCGCCCGCGCGAACGGTCTACGGCCCGAACGCCGCGGGAAGCGAATCGCCCCGTTTCGTTGCTTGTTCCCGGGTGGTAATGAGAACGGCGTCCTCACCCCCCTGATACTTTTCCTTCACTACGTAGACCAGTTTCTGCGCCGGATCAGCCAAGGAAGTGGCCGTTTTATCGGGATTTGCCAGAAACACGATTTGCTGCAAGATCTCCTCGGCCGGCTTGTTCCGCTGTTCAATACCGAACGACTGATTCTTCGTGATACCGGCAAGCTGGAGATCGTTGCCGATTATCTCGATTTTGACGCCAATATCGGCACTCAATAGATTGAGCGAGCGCTCCAGTGTGTCGCGATCGAAGACCAGGCTTGTCGGCGCTTTGAGCTTTTCATGAATGGATTGCCTGGCGACCGTCGCCGGACCGCCTGTGGTGGAAACCGTGCCAGCCGTTTCCAGCAACGCCAGATCACCAATAGCCGCCAAATTGTGTGCCGCGTACATGGGCAGATAGGCCCGAATGATCGACTGACGATCGTCCCGGTCGTAGCGGGCGTTTTCGTAAACGAACTCGAGCATGTCGGGCGCATCCCACAGCAGATCGCGGCTGTAGGGACTGATTTGCAGCGTCTTCAAGTGATCCTTCAGCGCCCCAGGCGCCATGCCGATCCGCGTATGCAGCTCCTGCGCCAAATTGCGGGGATTGGCGACGTCGCGCGTGCCGTAGATCCGCAACTCGGTGAACATCGTGGCCTGTTCCTGATCGAGGAACAGGCTCAACATGCCGGCTTCGATCTGAGTGCTTGGTCCGAGCGTCCAGTCCACCGCGTCGCGCAGCGCCAGCAGCCGGCCGGGATAGAGCACGTCGCGCTGCGAACGAATGTAGTTCTGAGAGAAGACGAGACACGCCTGATAAAAATGATCGCTTTCGGCAATCAATTGCTCAAACTGGCTGCGCATTCGCACGGGCGAATCCCGGAACTCGATCAACTCGCGCATCTTCTCGGGATGTCCCACCGTGAAGACCGTGCCGTCGGTCGTGGGGACGAAGTACGCCCAGTCGCGGGTTTCGTGGTAACGAGCGCCGCTAAACGACTTGGGGATCGGATTGCCCCAGCGAGCGAGCATGTCGGCCTCGGCCCGGGGATTCACCGGATAGACGACCGCCTGCAACGGTAGTTTTCCGTCGACCGGGTCGTAGAAAGCGATATCCAACCGCTCGATCTCCTCCAGCGTCAATCCCGTGCTTTGCTGCACCCAGGCCCGTAGCGACTCCCCAGCCGGACCCATCATGTCGAACACCCGGCGTCCCTCGCCGAGAGTGAGCAGCTCGGCGGGGCGGAGCATCAGCAGCATTTGCACGCCTGGGGCCAAATGCCGCACCTCAAAGGGGCTTCCCAACGTCGGCGCCATCCAGATGGTCTTGCCGTCGTCCTCAATTCCCATTTCGGCGACGGGAATCGGGTTCGCCGGCTCGGCCTCCTGATCGTCCTCAACGGCCTCGTCGTCCACAACCGACGGGTTGTTTCGGGCCGGATTCTCCGCCACCGGCGGATCGTTAGGGCCAGCCATCAACAGCAACACAACGACCACTAGCAGCGCGGAGACGGCCGTCGTTCCGCCTACGATGATCGCGTTGCGGGTGGAACGGCTGAGTTCGTGCCAAAAGTCGAGCGGTCCGCGTGGAGCGGCTTCGTCCGTATCTTGCACGGCGGCGGTCTTCTTCGCTTCGCCGTTACCCGTTGGAATGGCGATGCCCGCCGCGGAGGCCGCACCGAGCACCGCGGCTCGCGCCCCGTTGCCGGAAGGCGCAGGGGACACACCTGGCGTAACGGGTTCTCCAGCGAAGGCGGCGCCAGATACGTTCGCCATCATGGCGGCAGTCGTTACGCCGTGCGCCCGCCGCGGCGAGATCAACTGATAGTAGGCGTCGCGAACCGCGTCGGGGCGATCGGCCGCCGGTTGCAACATGCTCGGTTCGGCCAACGGGGTGAGAACCTCGACCAACTGCTCCATCTGCTGGTAGCGCTCGGCCGGATGCTTGGCGAGCATGGTCGAGATGACTTGCTGCAGCGAGTCGGAAACGCCCGGAATGTCGCGGAGCGCCGCCGGCGGCTGGCCGGCATGGGCCGCGAGTTTTTGCTGGAGATCGCCTTCAAATACCGGACGTCCCGCGATGAGTTGATAGAGTACGCAGCCGAGCGCATAAACGTCGCTGGCCACCGACGGCGCCGCCTGCGGCAGGCAAAGCTCCGGCGCCAAATAGTCGATCGTCTTGTCGTCAATCACCACCTGCGGTCCGAGCGGATCGCGCGACAGCGGAAAATGCAGCACCCTGGTCCGCGCCCGGGGATCGAACCACAAATTCGCCGGACGGATCGCGCCGTGCAACACGCCGGCCTGATGCAGCGCCGCGACGCCGAGGGCAGCTTGGCGGATCATGCCGGTCGACTGCGTCGCCGGATTACGGCCGCTGTGGGTGAACGCGTCGAACGTCTGGCCGGACAATTCCTCCAGCACGGCGAACTTGCAGGGGCCAAGATCGACGATTTCGTAAATTCGATGCAATTGCGGGCTGTCGGCGCGCATCACCATGGCCGCCCACTGGGCCAGCGCCTGCCAATGGGGCGGGCTGGTCAGAGCCTGCCCCGAGAAGAAAGAAAGCCATACCGGCTGCCCGGTCGGGACATGCGTGGCGCGAAACAGCCCCGCCAGCCGTCCGCTAGTGGCCCGATCGGTGAGCACGTACTCGCCAAAATAGAACGGCCCCGATTTCCCCGAAACAAG
>JBGTJT010000407.1:0-9255 GCA_041744995.1 Pirellulales bacterium
CATCGTGCTGGCGTGAAGCTGGGCGCGTCCGTCGGTGTGGAGCCGGTCAAGCAGGACCAGATACGTGCGGGCGCGTCGGTGTCCGTCAACGGTCGGAACATCACCGCCGGCGGAGACGGACTTATCGTAGTTCGTGCCGGCAGACTCCGCGAAGTTTCCATTGTCCCCATCGGTGCGGACGCATCCGCTCACGTCACCAATTTAGCAGCCCGAGGTAATTCCATGAGCTTCCAGAATTTTCTATCGACCACTTACACCGGCAGCCCATCGCTACTGACCAGCGAGCAGTTGGCGACCATGCACGCCAATTATCACGGTCGCAACGACGCCGACGATTCCGACCGTCAAGCCGTGGCGCCGATGATTGCAGCCAGTGCTGGCGATTCGGTCGACGCCGAGCGCCGTCGCCTTGAACAGATTCAAGCCGCCTGCCGTGGCGATTGGCAGGACCACGACGAGGAAGTCTCCGAACTGCAAGCCACCGCGATTGCCGGCGAAATGTCGGTCGATGGTCTGATTGATTCCCTACGCCACATCCGGCGCAACATCTTCGAGAGCAGAATTCCGATGGCACATACTGTAAGCGGCGGTTCCCGCCAAAATCACCCCGAGGTCATAACCGCCGCTCTTTGCTTGGCGGGCGGACTGAGCGAACCTGAGAAGCACTTCTCCGAGCAAGTGCTGGACGTTGCCGACCGCGCGAGCCGTGGCATGAGCCTGCAAACGTTGCTGATGGAGGCGGCGTGCAATTCGGGCTATAAGTCGCGTCCTGGCGAGCACGTCTCTGACGGCAACCTGCGGCAAGTGCTGCAGGCGGTATTCACGCCGGGCGTCAAGGCGGCCGGATTCAGCACCTTGGACATTGCCAATGTCCTGAGCAACACCGCGAACAAATTCTTGTTGGATGGTTTCACGGAGGTCGAAGACCCCTGGCGCGAAATAGCAGCGGTCAAGTCGGTGCGGAACTTCAAGGAACATACCTTTGTCCGTCTACTCGATTCGCTCGAATTCGAGGAACTCGGCAAGGGCGGCGAAATCAAGCACGGTACGCTCGCCGATGACACGATGACCGTCACGGCGGCGACGTATGCCAAGATGCTCGCCATTACCCGCACAGACATTATCAACGATGACCTGGGCGCTCTGACCGATGCACCGCGGCGGCTGGGACGTGCTGCCATGATGAAATTCCGCCGCCTGTTCTGGACGGCATTTCTGGCGAGCGATTCGTTTTTCGATGCGGCCAATAACAACGTGGTCACCGGCAGCGGCACCGCCTTGGACGTGGAAGGCACCGGCATGACGGCGGCGCTGAAGGCGTTCCGCTCACAAAAGTCTCCATCGGCTGATGGCGCCAAGCTGATTGGCGGGCGTCCGGCTGTTCTGTTGGTTCCGCCGGCGCTTGAGGTTCCCGCACGTCGCCTCCTGACCAGCAGCGGCATAGTGTCCGGCACCGACGGCATGGTTCCTAATGGCAACCCGTTCGCGGGCATGGCAACTCTTGTTGTGGCTGACTGGATTGGCACGGACGCGGACCTGAGCGGCGCGAGCGATTCGCAATGGTACCTACTCCGTGCTCCCGCCTTCGCGCCAGCCATGTTGGTTGCTGCGTTGAATGGTCGCGTGGAGCCGACCGTCGAGACGACCGAGGCGGACTTCCATACACTCGGCATCCAGATGCGCGGGTACAACGACGTGGGCTTTGGGCGTGGCGAAAAACTTTGCGGTTTGCAAATGGCAGGCACGACCTAGTTCTGAACTTGCTCGCCGAGGCACCTTCTCCGTCACGGCTGAGTGAGCATCGGGGCGCGTCCGTTTTGCCGGCGGACGCGCCCCACCGAACAACAATCCGGTCGCGTCTGTTGGTTTTTCCTTGTTATCGGCAGGCGCGGCCGGTTTCTTGTTCCTGGCGCGAAAACGACCGCACAGGACGCCGCCTGTTGCGTTGCTGGCGAGCTGTTCGACTCCGAACACGTCCAAAATTGCAGGCTCTTAAATCGACGTGTGGGCGTTCGTGCGGTTCCACTTCGCGCGGGCGCGTGAGGCGTTCCCTAGATACAACCAATACAATGGCTTGTATTGGTTGTTCCACTTCGCGCGGGCGTGGTGAGGCGTTCCCCTCGTTGGCGATCAGCACCGCCTCCTCCTCCGCGACCGAGGCGTCGACCAGCACCCGGGCGCCAACATCAAGTGTGGAAACCTTTCCATACTTGACGACCAGGACGTCGGCGGCGACTTCAATACGGGTTTGCGATTCTCGCCATACGGGAATACCCCGCAAAACAAGGCAGTTTCTTGCAATCGCTTGCAATGGTTCCCAAAGCGGGTAAACTTACGTCTAGTCAGTGTGAAACCGCTGAAAACAAGCTGGTTTAGAACTCGCTCATAACCTCGAGGTCGTAGGTTCGAATCCTGCCCCCGCAATTTGTTGTAACTCTTGCCGATACCTGACGTTAGGCTACCTGTCGACGTTCGACAGCGCGGCCCGAAATCACGGAAAAAAACGGTGGTCTACCGTTTTGACCCGAGATGGGAGGTTTGCGGAATGTCGAACACGTACTCAGTACGCCCGCCCAAGTACCGTCACCACAGGTCCACAGGCCAAGCCGTCGTGACGATCGCCGGCCGCGAAATCTACCTGGGCAAGTACAACTCAGCCGCCCGTCGGGAACTCTATCGGCGACTCGTGGTCGAGTACCTGCAGACGGGCGTCGCCTCGACGCCGACACGCCAGCAGGAAATCACGGTAGCCGAAGTGATGGCGGCCTATCTGCGGTTCGCCAAGTCCTACTACCGGAAGAACGGCAAACTGACCCGGGAATATGGTCTGATCGTCGAATGCTGCCGACGCATCAAACCGCTGTACGGCAGGTGCCGAGCTCTCGATTTCGGCCCCCGAGCGCTGAAGACGGTTCGCAACGCGATGATCGAAGCCGAGCAGGGACCGTCCCGGCGGGGACGGTCGTGTTGACAGGAACACAACCGCCCCACACTGTGCGAGGCGCACAAGAGAGAGATGGCGGCCTCCCTGCCGCCTATTGAGCCATGCCCATCAGCAAGGCAGCAGCCGAGGCCGACTGGCGTCGACTTCGTCCCAGTCGAGCCAGGGACTCGGTACCGGATCGAAGGCAACTTCTTCCGGCATCGCCAAGCTGAACCCCAGGTGGCTGATGGCGCCGATGGTTTCACCCGTGGCGTGGGCCACGGCCCGATTCAGATCATTTTGCGTCATCGCTAATCTCCTTCTCTAGGAACAAAGAAAGCGACCGCCCCACGCAGGGCGGTCGTGGGAAAGCACAACCGCCCCGCTGACTGCGAGGGCAAATTTAGGGAACTTGTTAAATTCTGTTTGTAGCCCGCAGGGCAATGGCATACGCTACGACAAGCAGATTCTTTTCTAGGCTCTTCGCACTGGGCCTTGGGTGGTCCTGTTCGCTGTGCAGAGCCGATCAACCTTTTGGGCGAGGGTAAGCTAATGACATGCTCACAACAGTGGACCAGCACGTTGGCGGCGGTTCTGGCGGTGTCCATCACCACGCATCTGGCGGCGGGTGAGATTACGGGGATCACTTGGTATTCGGGCGTGGCGTCGGTGGCAGGCACTACCTTCAGCCCGCCTGTGTCGCCCAACAATGACGATGTGGTCGGCACATCCGACAATGAAGTCTGGGTGACGCAGAAGAACTACATGTCGATCGGCCCGGTCGATTTGGTATTCGACGTGCGAGACACGGGCGGAGTGACCGAATACCTAGTGATCGAGGGAGTGTTTAACGCCACCGGCCTCGATTGGACCGGCTACCATCTCGAATTGGGGTATGGGGTCGGCGATGCCTTTGTGAAGTCGACTTCCGGCGATGGACTCGATTTCGATGCGCCCGATTTCAACTCCGAGATGTCCTTCAATCCGTTTCCCGGTTTTTTCCCCACGGTATCCGCCACCGAGCACGATATCATCGCGAGCGGCGGCGTGATGCCGACCTTTATGTTCGCCGGTTACTTTCGGTTCCATATCGACGTGCCCGACGGCATTACGTCGTTCACTCTGCGGCAGACGCCGATCAGCGTTCCGGAGCCGCGCGGCGCAATTCTCGCCAGCCTTGCCCTGTGGGGCCTGTTGCTGCTTCGCCGCCACCTGTTTAACCGCGTGACAACTTAGACTTCCTTCCTGGCCCGCTGGTTGTACGAAGGTCGGGTTCGGGTCGACTGGGCCGCCAAACGGTTCGAGTTGGGGGAGTTCTGTTCGTAAGGCTGAAAGCCCGCGGCACGCGCTTGCGGGGCGGTGTCGCATCGCACACAATGAAGGAGTCTCGCAGCCGACGCTCGTTTGCAGGACTAGTCCATGATGGAACCAGGCGACGAATTGACCGCCAGTTACTACCGTTGCCGCCAGGGCGAGCGGTTCTTGGACGACTTCTATGAAATCTTCCTGGCCAAGTCGCCGGAGATCGCCCAGATGTTCGCCAAGACGGACTTCCGGCTGCAGAAACTCATGCTGCGCCAGTCGCTGCTGGAAGTGCTCTGCTTCGCGCGCGGCATAGCCGGCACGAAGGAGGAGATCGAACGCCTGGGGCGGCTCCATCAGGAACTCGGCGTCACGGCCGAGATGTATTCGCTCTGGCTCGACGCGCTGTGTGAAGCGATTCAGCGGCATGACCCGGCATACACACCCGAGCTAGAACAGCACTGGCGGGCGGCCGTGCAGCAGTCGACCAACAAGATGATCGCCGTCGGCCCGCCGGAAACAGGGGAAGCCTCCGCCCGGCGGTGACTTGCGCCGTCGTGGGGCACCTGTTGGCAGGTCCGGACAGCTTGAAAAGCGCGATCCCCAAGCGACTTAGCGATGCTGCCGCTGGGGTTAGGCGGCCCCGGCACCGGCGCCCAAGGAAGAAGTTGCGATTATTTCCGTTTTTTTCTGGCCACATTGCTGGCACGGGGGGTGCGCCGAGCCTATTATGATGGGCGTTAGCCGAAGGGGGATCGCGTGCCACCTACTGGCAGTCCCCTCAGCCCGGCGTGGGCCAACCGTAGCATCTTGATTTGGAGAATCGTCCAATGAGCAGCAGACTCCTAATGGCCGCCTGCGGCCTGTTAGTGTGCGCGCCCAGTGTGGCGCAGGCCGTGACCTTCGACTGGGTGGCCGTGGGGAATCCGGGCAACGGGCGCCGCCAGGGCTATGCGAGTTTTGCAAATTCCTTCTCACAACATGCGGGGCAGATGCCGTGCGTGAAGTGGATATCTGCGTGCAGACTAACGTACTCTTCGACTTGCTGCCAATAGTTCTCATCCGATCGGACTTTTTTGCACCAGGCGCAAATCGGCAACAGCCGTTGAATTCGCTCGGCGTCGCGCGCTAGCTGATCGAGCAAGATGGCTTGGAGCTGCTTGACGGCCTCGATTTCACCGTTGAGCCAGGGGCGCGAACGATACCGGAGGGATTTCTTCCAACGGGCAAAAGACCGTCGTGGATGGAGGCGGCCGTCTTGGCCAACCGGCTCGGCCGACTTGTCCGGATCGCCCGCCCACTCAACGGTCTGGAGCACTTCAGGGAGGAACCAATGGATGTAGACGTCGGGACTGCGAGCAAGCGCCACGCTTAACATTCCACTGGCGACATCGGCATAGGCCGCCGCATCCTGAAATTGTTTGGGGAGACAATCCGTATAGAAGATGGGATCGGAGGTTGCCTTCGCAACCCATTGCTGGAGGCCGGAAATGGAGTTCAACGGGGGAGTCACGCCTACGGACGATGCCTCGCCGTCTCGCCACAGAATGGCGCCGCGAGCGTTGGTCAGCGCGAGTAGATCTTGTTTGTCCGCCAGCAGAGCCATCGTGATCGTACCGGACTGCTGGACGCGCCCTGCTATTCGATGAAGCACTTCCTGAGCTTGTTCCGACGCCGTTCTGCCAGCAATCTGAAGCCGTTCGCTCAGCCGCATGGAAACCATTTGGCCGAACAGTTCACAAAGCTCGCGTTGCATGGGAGTGAGAAAGCGAGGCGCTCGATGATGGCAGGCGATCAGGCCCCACAACTTGCCGTCCACGACCAGCGAAATTGTCAAACTGGCGCCCACTTCCATGTTGCGGAGGTATTCCACGTGGATGGGGGAGACGCTTCGCAGGTGGGCGCGACTGAGGTCCAACGGTTGGCCGCTGCGAGGATGCACCGTCGGAACCAACGGAACCGGCTGATACAGCGCATCGGCGATCACGCGCAGTCCATTTAACAGGAACATCGCTCTTGCCTGGCTGGGAATGTCGGAGGCGGGATAATGCAGACCCAGGTAGGGTTCCAGGCTCTCCACGTGCTGCTCGGCCACGACGGCCCCGTTCCACTCCTCGTCGAACTGATAGACCATATAACGGTCGTAGTCGACGAGGCCCCGCAGCTCCTGGATTGCGGCCTGGCATAACTCCTCCACACTCGCGCACTGCCCCAGACGCTGGTTGGCAATGCGACATTTTCCCAGGAGTGTCAGCGCGGCGTCCACTTCATCCGCGTCCGGAAGGCGTTCAAGCTCAATGATGATGACATTGCGGCAACGATGCGCGGACGCCGAGAAAGCCGCCGAATCGCCATTCTCCAGCGCAAACTGAAGCGTCCGCAGGCTCGAAACCGTTTCCGCGCCTTCGGCCAGGCACTCCCTCAACAGGGTCCGCGAGTCGGGTGCCAGCAAGGCATCCAGGGCGCGACCGATAAGTTGTTCGGGGGGCTGCCGCAGCCACTGCTCGCAGTTGGCGCTTACTTGAGCAATTGTCAGGTCGGCGACGTCAACGGCCAACAAGACTCCCTGGGGCTGAATGGCGCCGGGGATATGAATCGGTTCCCTGTCGCAGGATGTCAGGTCGACGGGAGTCTTTTGGTCGTCAAGTTTCTGCGTCATGCAAATCCCCAGAGTGTTAAGGGCTATCTCACCCAGATCGGAATTCCATCCGGACGCGGGCTTGACGTCAGTTTAACCGTTGACTGGCCAGCCCGGTATGCCGCGGATTGGGTGACTCAATACCCGCACGTGATTGCAGTAACGCGGCGTGCGGGAGCAACTCGACGCGTAAGCCGCACCCAACGCCGGCAGTGCGCAGCCGATGCGCACCTGCCCCGCGCAAATTGACTCGTGCGAAGCTAGCAGTCCGCGGCGCGGATGTTGCCATGGCGGGGCTGCCACAGCCGGGGCAACAGCCTCAGCA
Source organism: Pirellulales bacterium (assembly GCA_041744995.1). Taxonomy (GTDB): domain Bacteria; phylum Planctomycetota; class Planctomycetia; order Pirellulales; family UBA7805; genus JBBDLY01. The sequence continues at coordinate 7,189 of JBGTJT010000407.1, forward strand.
AGGCCCTTGGTGTATTTCCTCATTCAGCCGCCACAGGCTCTACGTTTGCCCCCACCCAGACATGGCTCGTGAGGCAGCGTGCGGCCGAGTGGTCGGCTTGACTGACGCCGCACACGGTGACTGCCTTGGCGGCTACATGGGCTGTGGCCCGAGTCGGCTGCGACACGGATGACTACTTTTTCAGCATTGGGATGCATCGCGGCGGGACTTCGTGTCCGGTTTCTGCCTGACCAAAAAACCAGATCACGCAATCAGCGCATAGCGGTCTGCACACCGCCGCGGTGTTTGTACCGCGCTCGCGAATAACGTCTTGCGTTCTGCGACGCGGGCAGGAATGCCCGACCTACCTTGGAGTCAAGCCAATGGTTAAGCGGACGGAGCCGCCGGTGGTGCTGGTCAAATGGTACGACCTGGCCAAATGGATCTTGGAGCGGGTCGATAGCTTTCCCAAGAACCAACGCTTCATCTTCGGCCAACGGCTGGCGGACCACGTGTTGGACATTCAGCAACTATTGGTCGAAGCGGCCTACGCCCGGCAGAAGTGATTCGTCGGCTGGCAATGCTAAGCATACGCCGAAGGCGTTATACTCCCCAGCCCAGGGTCGCGGCGCTGCCGCGCACCCTGGGTAGCGTGTTTCCCCCATAGTGTACGCCGAAGGCGTTCCACAATGGCGCACCATGTTGTGTAACACCTTCGGTGTAAACGAATCGACGTGCCGCGACCCCAGGGTGCGCGGCTGCGCCGCGACCCTGGGCTGGACTGTATAACCGCTTCGCGGTATTGCGAAATTCACTTATTCCCAACGGTTTGCCGTCAGACGCGTTAGCGACCCTGCCTCCTACAACTTGAAATGGCAGCAACCTGGCCGCGTCGAACCGGAACAACAACAGCCCGACGAACGTATGTCGAGCGGACGCCTGGGCCGTACTCGGGTCGCGGGTCGCCTAATTCGGGGTGCTGTTCTGTTTGCCCGAGGCTTTCATGACCGTCCGAGGAAATGCTTGACCGAAATGACGCCAATGTATATACATTGGGATATACATCGAAGTTTAGCTGGAGATCACGGTCATGACGTCTAAAATTCAACGTTGGGGAAACAGCCAGGGGCTGCGCGTTCCTAAGCGGATTCTGGAGCGAGCTGATATCTCAGTCGGGGATCTGGTGGAAATGATCCCGCAAGAGGGAGGAATCTTGATCAAGAAGGTCTCCAAGTCCAAGGTCGATCTGGCCGAGGTGGTGTCTCGGATGCCGCGCGACTATCAAGTGCATGAGGAGCCCACTGGGCCGCCCCAAGGGAAGGAGGTTTGGTAAATGGCAAAGCGATTGCCGCGGAAGGGCGACTTTATCGCGCTAAATTTCGATCCCCAAGCCGGACACGAGCAGAAGGGGCGGCGACCGACCTTGGTGGTCAGTAATGATCTGTTTAATACGCATACGGGCCTGGTGATCGTCTGCCCCCTGACGAATACAGACAGAAAGATCCCCTTCCACCTACCGGTTCCAGCCAGCGCATCGCTGACCGGATTCGTGATGGTGGAGCAAGCCAAGTCGATGGACTATCGAGCCAGGGGCTACAAGTTTATTGAAGCGGCGCCGGCTGACTTTCTTTCCGACGTGCTCGATTTGCTGGTTGCCTGCATTCAGTAGCAGCCAACAAAAAAACCCTCGCAGGTGGCAAACCTGCGAGGGTCTTTTGATGACAGTGTTTGGTAGTCTTGCTGATTGAACAGCTTCCTCGAGAGTCGCATGAGGACTGCCCCCATGGTTAGTTTGTCCATGTCGCCACGGACAAACTGAAATCCTTAGAAAGGAGGTGATCCAGCCGCAGGTTCCCCTACGGCTACCTTGTTACGACTTAGTCCCAATCGCGGAGTTGACTCTAGGCGCTTGCCTCCCGAAGGTTAGCACGGCGACTTTAAGCCCCCCCCACTTTCGTGGCTTGACGGGCGGTGTGTACAAGGCTCAGGAACACATTCACCGCGGTATGCTGACCCGCGATTACTAGCGATTCCGGCTTCATGCAGGCGAGTTGCAGCCTGCAATCCGAACTGGGCCGCGTTTTTTGG
>JBGTJT010000408.1:0-4579 GCA_041744995.1 Pirellulales bacterium
GATAGGGGAGCGTTTCGAGCACAAACCGTCGCAAGAGGCGATCGAACCAGCTCCGACGTCGCAATCCCTCGGCGCGGGCCCGGAACGGCGTCAGCAATTCGCCATACGGCACGCCGGAGGGACACGAAGTTTCGCAAGCCACGCAGCCGAGGCAATGGTCGATATAGGGCGCGGCCTGTTCGAGAGCGACCTTCCCTTCCAGCACTTCCTTCATCAGAAAAATCCGCCCGCGGGGCGAATCCATCTCCTCTTCCATCACCTGATAGGTGGGACAGGTCGGCAGGCAGAAGCCGCAATGCACGCACTTCTCCACCGCCTCCGCCATGGGGCCGCCGTGCGGGCCAAGTTGCTCGATGGGAATTTCGTGTTGCATGAAAACGGCCGGAGGCAAGGCCCAGGCGACCTGTGGCTGCGGCTTCTAGCCGCAGCGAGGAAAGGGTTACTCGCACGGGCTTGGAGCCCATGCTACGAAGTGGAGTTAACGATGCATTGTCGACAATCCGCCCGTGGTTGGCGAGGGCGCAAACTTTCCAAGGGGATCGAACACTGCACGCAGGCGCTGACCGAAGGGGTTCTCTCGACAGTCGCCCAACCACGCCCGCGGCCAATTGCCGAGCAGGGCGAGGCCGTTTAGTTGCAGGTCGCGGAGCAGGTCCTCGAGTGCGTCGGGCAGCAGATCGTCCGGCCAGGCAATCCACAGTAGATTGCCGCCGACGGAATAGCGGCGGCGCAAGCCGGGTGCGGTTCGTTGAAGTTCGCTAAAATGCTGCTCCAGCGGCTCGATCTTCTGCGGCGTAATCGGAATCTTCGCCACCCGCTCGACGTCGTCCCGCCAGGCGAATTCGCCCACGGCGTCCCAAATGCCGGCGTCGTCTTCGATTCGTTCGACGGCCTCGGCGGCTTCTCCCAGGAATTCGCGCAGCGCGTCGCATCGAGCCGAAAACGACTCTTCGCGTCCGCCGCCGCGAATCCAAAGGGTATGCGGCGGTTCGTAGTCGAGGGATTTTAGATCCAGCGGCGCTCTGGCCAGCCGCGCCATCCCCAGCAAGGCGGCGGCAGGTGATGTGAAATCAGCCTTCAGCGTGTAGAACTTCTTGGGAAGCGGAAATACCTTGAACGTCAACTCGACGAGTACCCCGAACTGCCCCAAGGCGCCGACATTCAGCTTGGGAATATCAAAGCCTGCGGCGTTCTTGACCACCTTGCCCCCGCCGTAGACAACGTCTCCTAGCCCGTTGACCAGGCGCACGCCAATTAGAAAGTCGCGTAAGCCGCCGTAAGCGAACCTTCCCGAACCGGAAAGGCCGGCAGCGACGCTGCCGCCCAGGGTTGCTCCGGCGGAGGCCAGCGGCGGATCGAAAGGGAGGTACTGCCCCTGCTCTGCCAGCGCGGCGGCAATCTCCGCCAGCGGCGTGCCCGCCTGGGCAGTGAAGGTGAACTCCGTTGGCTCATACTCGAGCATGCCGCGAAAGCCGGACATGCTAACGGAAGTCACGTCGCGCTCGTCGGCATCATGCAGAGCCGTCTTCGTCCCGCCGCCGACCGCATGCACGTGCTGCCGACTGCGAACGAGTCTCTGTAATTCGTCAATCGAATTCGGTCGTTCCACGAAATGTTACCACTAGGCAGCCACTACCTGCATTCATTCTTTCGTTAAAGAAAAGGATGGCAGAAATATGGATGGCAGAAAAATGAACTGTCAATCGGTTGAATTAGCGAACATCAGCGTCTATTAGCGGTTCCCGCTACCTGCTTGCCTCCGTGGTTCATCGATCTATTCACGAAAAATCACACCTTGCGTCTCCAACGGGTGCGGTCCCACGTGCGACAGCGCCGGCGCCTCGGCGACCGGCAGCATTTTGCCGCGGTTGGCCAACTGATGCGGGTCGATCGCTCGCCGCAGCGTGTGCATGAACTCATAGTCGTCTCCGTCATACTGCTCGCTCAGGTAGGCCACTTTCTCCATGCCGACGCCATGCTCGCCGGTGATCGCCCCGCCCATGCGGATGCACATCCGCAAAATCTCGCCGGCCAGTTGCTCCGCCTGATGCAAAGCGCCGGGCACGTTGTTGTCGAACATGATCAGCGGATGCAGATTGCCGTCGCCGGCGTGGAACACGTTGGCCACCCGCATCTGGTATTCCTTGCTCAGCCGTTCGATCTCGGCGAGCGCCTCGCCAAGTTTGGAACGCGGCACGACGCCGTCCTGCACGATGTAGTCGGGCGTCAGGCGGCCGACCGCGCTGAACACGCTCTTGCGTCCCTTCCAAATGGACAGCCGCTCTTCGGGTGTGCGGGCGACGTCGATCTGGTAGGCCCCGCTGGCCTCGATGACCTGGACCAACTGCGGCTCTTCAGCGGCGACTTCCTCCGGCGGACCTTCCAGCTCGACGATCAATACAGCCGCTGCGCCGTCGGGGTACTTCACGCCGACGGCGGCCGTGGCTGCTTGCATCGCCAGGGCGTCCATGATTTCCATCGCGCCCGGCAGCAGCCCGCTGGCAACCACCCTGGCGACGCCGTCGCCCGCCTTGGCCAAGCTGTCGTAGGCGGCGATCATCGTGCGATAGACGGCCGGCTTGGGGAGCAGCCGCAGGGTGATCTCCAGCGCAATGCCAAACAAGCCTTCCGAACCGATGAACATGCCGCACAAATCAGGCCCGACGCTTTCCAGGCTTTCGCCGCCAAGTTCGACCAGCTCACCATCGGGCAGCACCACTTTTAGCCCAAGCACGTGATTACTGGTCATGCCGTACTTTAGGCAGTGCGCCCCGCCGGAATTGTAGGCCACGTTGCCGCCAAGCGTGCAGACCGGCCCGCTGGACGGATCGGGAGCGTAATACAAACCCTCGGCCGCCGCCAATTCGGAGACCTTGAGGTTCACCACCCCCGGCTCGACGACGCAGATTCTCTGGTCCGGGTCGTACTTGAGGATGCGATTGAGCCGGTTCAGCGCGATAACCACTCCGTCATCGATCGGCACCGCGCCGCCACTGAGACTGGTGCCGCTGCCACGGGCGACAAACGGCACCCGATATTTGTCGCAGAGCTTAACAAGCTGCACCACCTCGTCGGCCGACTCCGGCAGCACGACCACCTGCGGCGTGGCGCGAAAGATCGTCAATCCGTCCGATTCATACGGGGCTAACTGCGCACGATTGGTGAGAATCCGCTTGGGCGGCAGTATTCGCTTCAGTTCGGAGAGGAATGGTTGGATTTCCACCTTCATTCCATATACTCACGGAAGTCTTCGAGTGGACCATCGAAATCTTCCCACTTATACAAAACCGTACCGGCCAACGTGCCGAGTTTCCGCTCCTTGCCGGGACGCGCCGTTGAAACAAGGCGTGCGATAGGCAGATTGCCCTCCGTAATGATCAACTCCTCGCCGGGGGTCATCTGACGAATCAGTTCGCCTAGTTTCGACTGCGCTATATCAATGGGAATGCTCGTCATGGTTTGCTCCAATATTCACTGGATTCCAACTCACATTCTAGCAAATCGTGCTCATAAGTGTCCTATGCATCCCGAAAAGTCTGCCGCTGCACGCCCAGCCCTTCGATCTCCAATTCACAAACGTCGCCCGGCTTCAGGTACACCGGCGGCTTCATGCCCAGGCCGACGCCGGGGGGCGTGCCGGTGGAGATTACGTCGCCCGCTTCGAGCGTCATGAACTGCGAGATGTAATGCACCAGATAGAACGGATCGAAAATCATCGTGTTGGTGTTGCCTGTCTGACGCCGCTGGCCGTTGACATCCAACCGCATCGCCAGATTGTTCACATCGGCGATTTCATCCGGCGTTGCCAGGAACGGCCCCAACGGATTGAACGTATCGCACGACTTGCCCTTAACCCATTGGCCGCCACGCTCCAGTTGGAACTCGCGCTCGGAGACGTCGTGCGAGATGCAGTAGCCGGCAATGTAGTCGGCTGACTGAGAGACGTCGTCCAGATAGCGGGCGTCGCGGCCGATCACGATCGCCAGTTCCACTTCCCAATCGGTCTTGGTGCTGCGGCGCGGGATCAGCACCTCGTCGTAAGGGCCGACCACCGTGTTGGCGCCTTTGAAGAACAGGATCGGCTCCGTGGGGGGGGCGACCCCCGACTCTTTGGCATGGTCGGCGTAATTCAAGCCGACACAGACCACCTTGCCCGGCCGGGCGACGCAGCTTGCCCAGCGGACCGCGTCGTCGACGATCGGGAACGACTCAACGTCGCTGTCTTCCTTGAGTCTTGAAAATCCACCCTCCTCAAAGAAGCTGTGATCCCAATCTCGAAAGGCCGCCGAACAGTCACGGCGACGGCCCTCGCCGTCGAGTAGTCCCGGCCGTTCGCTGCCGCGCTCGCCAAAACGGATCAATTTCATTGCTGCTTCGCCTTTGTAGTTCAATTCTGCCTGTCGGACTGGTACCATGCAGCGCACGGGGCCGCATGACAAATTGAAAGGTACGCCGCTGACAATCACAACCCCTGGTGGAGATTGAAACGATGGAAATTGCCATCTTGTCCGATAAACAGCAGATGGGCCGGCAAGCGGCGGCGGCCGGCGGCGCCGCCATTCGCGCGGCACTCGCCGCT
>JBGTJT010000409.1:0-3487 GCA_041744995.1 Pirellulales bacterium
ACGGGGCCGCGGTCAATATGGTCCGCCGCTGGCAAGGCCGTCCGCGTACCCGCGGCGGCGAGCCGGTCGCCTCGGTCGAGACGATTCCGATTCACTTTCGACTCCGGTGACGAATCACGAATATGACCGGCGAGATGCTTATCTACCTGGCGCCGGTCGTGATCCTCATCGGACTGCTGCTGTTGGGGATGGCCACCCTCGGCCGTGGCGAGAATAACGACGACCAAACTCCGCCTGCCGGATCACTGCTTGACCGCCAAGAATTAACGCTATTCAACGCACTGCGAGAGGCCGCTGGAGAGAAGTTCGCGGTTTATCCCAAGGTGTCGCTGCCGACACTCATTACGGCCCAGCCGCCGCGCGACGGACGCCTGCCGTCTGAAGTTGACTTCGTCCTCTGCGAGCGCGAGACGACGCAAGCACTGCTCGTCGTCGAACTGCTCGCCAGCAAGAAACCGCGCTTGGCCGCCGCCTGCGAGCAGATCGACTTGCCGCTGCTGTTGGTCCGGCGCGCCAAGTCGTACGATCCGCAGCGACTCGCCGAGCAAGTTGCCGAGCTGCTAGAGAATCGGCCTGATGGCGAGTAGGCTATACCGGGGGCGGTTCTTCCAGGTAGGTGTAGCCGCGCAGCGCGTCTTCGTAGTAGCGAACGATGCGGCCCGCCTCGGAGTCGTCGATGCGGCCTTCGTGGACCGCTTGCTCGACGCTCGCCCGCCAACGGGCCATTAGCGCCTTGGGGTCGAACTGCACGTAGTCGAGCACCTCGGTCACGGTCTCGCCGGCGATCACTTCGTCGAAGATCACCCGGTTCTGATCGTCCATTCGCACGTGGACGGCGTTGGTGTCGCCAAACAGGTTGTGCAAGTCGCCGAGAATCTCCTGATAGGCGCCCAGCAGAAAAACGCCTAAGTAGTAGTGCGAGCCGTTGAGTTTGTGCAGCCGCAAGGTTCGCTGCACGTCGCGGCGTCCGATGAACCGGTCGATCTTGCCGTCGCTGTCGCAGGTGATGTCGCCCAGCACCGCGTTGCGCGTCGGTTCCTCGGTCAGGCGGTGGATCGGCATGATAGGAAACAGTTGCTTGATGGCCCAACTGTCGGGCATCGACTGAAACAACGAGAAATTACAGAAATAAGTATCGGCCAGGTGCTGCGGCAGCCGCTCGAACTCCTCGGGCACATATTCCATGTCGTCGGCCAGTTCCAGCGCGTTGCGGCAGACGGCCCAGTAAATTTTCTCCGCCAGCGCCCGCTGTTGCAGCGGCAAATAGCCGCCGGTGAACAGCGTCATTGCCATTTCATAGGCTTGTTGAGCGTCGTGGAAATTTTCGACGACGTTCCGCAATGTCATCGTGCGATAGGCGGTCATCAGATCGATGAGCGGCTGTTCCCACTCGTCGCTCGGTTCCTCGGTGATCGGATCGCCCCCCAGCGAACTGACGCCCAGCACGTTGAATACCAGCACGCTGTGATAGGCGACCGTGGCCCGTCCGCTCTCGGACAAGATATGCGGATGCGGCACCTCGGCGTCGTCGCAGATGGTGCCGATGTGATAGATCACGTCGTTGGCGTACTCTTGCAGTGAGTAGTTCATGCTCGACTCAAAGTTCGTTTGCGAGCCGTCGTAGTCGACGCCCAGGCCGCCACCGACGTCGATGAACTTCAACCCGGCGCCGAGCCGCCGCAGTTCGGCATAGATGCGGGCCGCCTCGATCAAGGCCGCCTTGATGGGACGGATGTTGGTAATTTGGCTGCCCATGTGGTAGTGCAGCAGTTCAAAGCAATCCTCCATGCCGCGGGATTTGAGCTCCTCGAGCGCTTGCAGGATTTCGCTTACCGACAACCCGAACTTGGAACGGAAGCCCGCCGAGCCTTGCCAGCGGCCGGCGCCGCGGGCGGAGAGCTTGACCCGCATTCCAATCCGCGGTCGCACGCCATGTTCGGCCGCCAGCCGCAGGATCAATTCGAATTCGGTGTATTTCTCGACAATCGGAATGATGTTGCGGCCGATCTTCTGCGCGAGCATCGCCGCTTCGATAAACTCGGCGTCCTTGAAGCCGTTGCAGACGATGGGCGTTTCGTCCGCCGCCATCGCCATCACCGCTAGCAGTTCCGGCTTGCTGCCAGCCTCCAGCCCAAAGTGAAACGGTGCGCCGTAGTGCAGCACTTCCTCGACCACCTGCCGCTGTTGGTTCACCTTGATCGGATAAATGCAGGCGTAATCGGCCTGATAGTGATGATCGTCAATCGCCTTGCGAAACGCCCGATGGATCTCGCCCAGCCGATGCTGCAGGATGTCGCCGAAACGAATTAGTATCGGCGCCTCCAGGCCGCGGGTGCGGAGTTGCTCCACCAGCCGCGGAAGACTGATCTGCTGCTGATCCGTGGCCCGCGGCCGGACCACCACCTCGCCCTGTGCGTCGACGGCAAAATAGCCCTTGCTCCAACCGCCGATCTCGTAAAGTTCGGCGGCTTCGGACGTGCTCCACTGCGTGGCTTCGTTAACGCTCATCAGGGTGAGGCTCCAGGACGGAAGGGGGAAACGATCGGACCCGAACATCGAGCGCCGAGGGCTGCCGGTCGAATCAAACCGTAATTGCCGTTCGAACCGAACCGTAATTATAGAGCGATCCTGCCTGGGGAATACAAGCCACCACGGTAATCCTGCCAAACATTGCCCTGCCAAGCCGGGCGGCGGCGCGGTATCATTTTCTTCATGAAGATGGAACTCCGATGGCTTGCCAGCGTCTCCGCCAGCTACATGCACGCCGCCGCCGCCATGCTCCGCGGCTGGCCGATGGCCGATGCTTCACTGCAAGCGGCACTGGCGCCGCACGTGGAGCAGTTGGAGAAAGTGTTCAAGGAATTCAACCTGCCCGCCAAGGGGACCATGCGCCATCTGGCGCCCCTGTCGGCTGCGAACGACAATCTCCGCGACGTGGCCGACTTGGTACTGATTAAGACGGTCGGCCGCTCGGAACGGCACTCGCTGGCTGTGACCGAACTGCATGCGGCGCTGCGCGGATTGGAGCGGGCGTTTCAGCAATGCAAGCCGGCGGCGATGGACGAATTGGAACTACGCAGCCGCCCATTGCGTGAACAATGGGACGCTCGCGGACCAGGTCTGCTGCGTGCGATCGCCCGACTGACCAACGAGGACCTGATCGTCTCGCGAGCCGACGTCATCCTGGTCTATCCGTGCTGCGGCGGGGCTGGCGAATCGCATCTGTTCTACAACTCGGTGCGGATCGAGGCCGTGTTGACCAACTCTGTCGAGCAATTGCCGGAAACGCTACGGCTGGGGTGGTTGCTGTCGATGCTCCAACTCGATGTGCCAATTTACTCCGAGGCGCTCCGCCGCAACCGACTGCCGCATGTCGCCGCACTGGCCATGTTGCCGCCGGCGTTGATCGCCGGCGAGCAATTGGAACTGACCCGCTTCGACGAAGGCGTCGTGCGCCACGCGCTCACCGCCTGGCGGCTACCGGTGG